>JAOAIH010000003.1:26306-90336 GCA_026414805.1 Spirochaetota bacterium
TGTGGTGCATATTTTATAGCACGATTATTCAATCTTTTATTATACAAACAATTATAAAAACAATTACATTTATAAGAACATAGTGCTGGTTTATATTAATTTTTAAAAAGCCTATAATCATTACTTCATAGATTTATGCGATAGTTACTGATGAATTATTTATATATTATTAAAATTTGCTGGATTTTTTATTGCTATTTTTGTAATATTGTATAAAATATATTTAATATCTTAACAAATCCTGGGAGGTATTTGCATGGGTTTAATAACCGATAAGATCAGAGAAAATGCTGAAAAATGCAAATCATGCGCATTTCTTAAAATAAGAAATGCAGAAATTGATAAAAACAGTGTTCTTTACGATGAGGCCATGTTGACATTAGAAGGTGTTTACAGGGCCAGCTGTACCATGTGCCCCTTTGAAAAGGACTTTGAAAAGGTTTATGGTATGAAACCTTATGAATATTTCCCAATGAGGGTAGCAAAAAAGGAAGCATAATAATTGTACTATAAACACAATGGCTTTAAATAGATGTGTAGTTTTGCTCAGCGGTGGATTAGATTCCGCAACTGCTGCTGCAGTTGCTAAGAGTAGAGGTTTTTCTCTGTATGCACTTACTTTTATATATGGACAGCGGCATGATATTGAGGTTGAGTATGCAAAAAAAATTGCAAACTTCCTCAATATTGTTAATCATGAAATTGTAGTTTTGCCTGATATTCTCTTTAAGTCTTCTTCATTGGTCAGAGCATCAGGAAAAGAAATTCTGAATAATCAAACTGATAGTATTCCAGCAACTTATGTCCCAGCCAGGAATATTGTCTTTCTTTCAATGGCATTGGCATATGCTGAGACTATTAATGCATCGCACATTTTTATTGGAGTGAATGCTGTTGATTATAGTGGCTATCCTGATTGCAGGCCTCAGTTTATACAAGCCTTTCAAAAAGTGGTTGAAATTGGCACTAAAAGTGGTGTCAATGGGAACCCAATAATAATTGAAACACCCCTAATTGGTTTGACTAAAGGCCAAATAATAAAGTTGGGTATTTCATTAGGAATGGATTACTCATTGACAACAAGCTGTTACAATCCAGCAGATAATGGCAGTCCGTGTGGTGTGTGTGATAGTTGCCGTATACGGCAAAAAGGATTTTTAGACGCAGGCATAAGCGACCCTGCCTCAAAAAGAAACTATGGCAAATAGTAAATTTATCACATTATTACATTATGCAATATTTGATACAGTGTTTCCTTCTTTTTGTGCATACTGTGGGAAGATGATATCTATTAACGATTCCGGTGTGTGCTATCAATGTTGTAGTAAGCTTGAAAAGATAATTCAAAATTATTCAGGAGAATATATCTTTTCATTGGAAGAATCAATACATGGGAAACGACAATGGTTCCTGGATAGTGGGGTTTGGTTATTTAAATATGAAGAGCCCATCCCCACACTGATTTATGATATGAAATTTAAGTATAATAAATCTATTGCCAATTTATTTGCACAATATTGTATTATGGCAATTAGTTTACAAAAATGGCAGTTTGATTATATAACTTATGTTCCTGTTTCTAATGATCGCTTATGGAAAAGAGGGTTTAATCAATCAGAACTTATAGCACAACATGTTAGTAAAGCTTGCAATAAAGATGTGTTACCGTTGTTTTATTTAAAAAATGAAAAAGCTGTACAGAAAAAGTTAAGTAGTAATGAGCGATTTATTAATACTTACAATAAATTTGGTATATACACTGGTTATGATGAAATAAAAAATAAATCATTGCTTATTGTTGATGATGTGTATACAACCGGAGCTACTATCAACGAATGTGCACGTCTTCTTAAACAGCAAGGTGTAAGAAATGTTTTTGCCTGCATTGTTGCCTATGCCATGTTACGTGAAATGGTTTGTTAATTGGATATTGTTGATTATAACCTGTAATAATTGTGATCTAGATATATATTTATATAATAGTTGTATTCAAAATGTTGTCACTGTACAATGTAAAAAAAATAAATATTGTAATTGTTTATGGTATGAATTATAATTTATGTACAATAGAATGGTAAACTATTACACAAGAGGTGAAATATGAAAATTAAAAAGGATGAAAATTTAGCCATAATTACATTAGATGGAAGGATAGATCAGGAAATGTCAGAGGATCTTGAAAATGCACTGCAAAAACTAATTGATGAAGGTTATAATAATATTTGCATGGATATGACTGATGTAAAACATATATGTAGTTCTGCTTTAGGTGTTATAGTTGCCTTTAAAAGAAAGATTAAAAATGAGGGTGATATAAAATTAGTTATAACCAATGAAAATCTGCTTAAGCTTTTTCAAACAACAATGCTTGATAAAGTCTTTGAAATATTTGAATCGCAACGTGAATGTTTGAGTGCTTTTGATTGATAAAGGAATACTACGTGTATGACACCCAGAAAAGATTTGCAATCGATACTGAAACCAATAGAACATTACCTTATAGCTGTTGATGAGGCCATTAAAAGTAAATTGCATACAGGCATTACGCTTTTAGATGAAAGCAGCATGCATACGTTTAAGAAGAGTGGAAAAAAGATTCGTGCCTCAATGATTATTTTATCAAGTGGTTTGAATAATGAAATACCTGATGATATTATTGATATTGCGTGTGCTGCTGAAATTATTCATGCTGCCTCTTTAGTACATGACGATATTATTGATAATGCAGATTTACGCAGGGGATTGCCAACTGTAGCGAAGCAATATGGACCAAAGGTTGCGGTACTAGCAGGTGATTATATGTATACTAAAGCATTAGAGATTGCTGTTGGTAATAATCGTACGGACCTTTTCCCTATTATGGTTGATGCAACAACAGAAATGGTGAAAGGTGAATTATATCAAATACAATATTCTAATATAGATAATATAACTATTGATAATTATTTCCGCATTATTGAGATGAAGACAGCCCGTTTTATGGCTGCCTGTGCAAAGTTGGGTGCACGGGTGGCAAAAATGGATGAAAAAAAGTCAGATACATTATACGATTGCGGATTACAGTTAGGATATGCTTTCCAAATAACAGATGATGCGATGGATTATCTTAACAACTCTGCTCTCACTGGTAAAGATGCTGGTAATGATTTTATAAATGGTAAAATTACTTTACCCTTATTGAGGTTATTACAAATAGCTGAAAAAAAAGAAAAAGAATTGTTGATGCGATATGCCAAACAACCTGACAAACAAAACTGGCTTTATGTGCTTGAAAAAGCAAATAAGTATAATGTGGTTGAATATTGTATACAGGTTGCATCAGAGTATGTACAAAGGGCAGTGGAGTGTCTTTCTGTATTTCCTGATAGCCAATTTAAAAATATAATGTGCGAATTAGCCTTATTCTTTATTGACAGAAGATATTAATTGATATATTATATTAAATTAGAAATATTAATTTTATTTTTATTTTATAGAGGCCTGATATGATAACAAAAGAAAAAGAAGAGGTTTTGCGTTTATACAATGCTGGATTAGAAGCTTACAAAAAGCGAAAATGGGATGAAGCAATAGAGTTTTTTGATAAAGCATTAAAAGTTGATCCTAATGATGGTCCATCAAAATTGTATCTGGAAAGATCTAAACAATATAAACTAACACCACCACCAGATGATTGGGATGGTGTATTTACAATGACAACAAAATAGAAAATAATTTGCAAATTAAGCTTGTATAATAAAATTCATTAATAAAAATTGTTAAAATAATTTTGCCCTGTCAATACAAATGATTAATTTTTCTACAAGAAGGTATGTGAAATGGCTAAAAAAGTTATTCAGATTAATAAGAATCCAGTATATGAAATTGGAATGATAGCTACTGTGTTTGGTAAGGATACAGAATTTTATGGGGACCTCACGTTTGAAAAATCATTACAGATTAATGGTTATTTTGAAGGTGAAATTGCTTCGGGTGATTTTTTGGTTATAGGTGAGAAGGCAACAGTAAAAGCTAATATTAAAGCAAACACTGTTATCATAAAAGGTACGGTCTATGGCAATATAGAAGCAAAAGATAAAATTGAAATACAAAGCGATGGTAAACTCTTTGGAAACATACGGACATCAAAACTCATTATTGCTGATGGTGTTGTGTTTGAGGGAAAATGTGAAATGATTAAAACTCCCGTACCTGTGCAGAAGCAAAAGCAAAACCAGAAAGAGCCAGTTGCTAAAGATTAATGTTTTGTAAAAATACAATAAGGCAATTATGACAAATGATATAGCAAAAAAAATTGGAAATTGTTTATACGAAATACCTAAGGATTATAAAAAAGGGATGCGTGTGCCTGCGCGTATCTATGCATCAGAAGAGTTGCTCAGCACCATGGATGCTGCTGTATTTGAGCAACTTACCAATGTTGCCATGCTTCCTGGTATACAGCGTTATGCGTTATGTATGCCTGATGGCCATTCCGGATATGGTTTTCCAATAGGCGGAGTTGCAGCAATTGATACTGAGGATGGGGTCATTTCACCAGGAGGAATTGGGTTTGATATTAATTGTGGTGTAAGGTTTTTTATTACAAACTTAACATTCCAGGAGCTATCGCCAAAGCTGAATCAGATTATGGATATACTATTTTCCCGAATACCCAGTGGAGTAGGAGGGAAAGGCATAGTATCATTAAACGATAGGCAATTTGATGAGGCAATGACCAAAGGTGCACGGTGGGCTATAGAGCATGGTTATGGTATCAGTGATGATTTAAATTTTTGTGAGGAAAATGGCTGTATTGCTAATGCTAAACCTGAAGCTGTTTCTGGTAAAGCACGTGAGCGCGGAAAAGAACAGATTGGATCCCTTGGTTCGGGGAATCATTATCTAGAGTTTCAGGTTATACGAAGTAATGATATATTTAACAAAGATATTGCTGATAAATTTGGTATCACAGGTAATGATCAAATAGCGTGCATGATACATTGCGGAAGTAGAGGATTTGGACATCAAATAGCAACTGATTATTTGGAACAGTTTATATCAGTTATGAAGCAGAAATACCATATCGATATTCCTGATCGAGAGCTTGCATGTGCGCCATTTTATTCTAAAGAGGGGCAGTCATATTTTCATGCAATGAATTGTGCAATTAACATTGCTTTTCTTAACCGCCAATTAATATTTCATATCGTGAGGGATACACTAAGTCAGGTATTTAAAAAATCTCCTGAAGAGTTGGGAATCAAATTGATATATGATGTGTGCCATAACACAGCAAAAATTGAACACTACGAAATTAACGGAAAAAATAAAAAGTTACTGGTTCATAGAAAAGGTGCAACGAGGGCATTTACTAAAGGAATGCAAGGGATTCCGGAACAATACAGGGAGATAGGGCAACCTGTCTTAGTTGGTGGAAGTATGCAATCTGCATCATATATTCTGGTTGGTGGTACTAATGCAAAAGATTCTTTTTACAGCACTGTTCATGGAAGTGGGCGGGTAATGTCACGGCAGCAGGCTAAAAAACGCTTCAAAGGAAGGGAGCTTGCTGATCAGATGGAAAAAAGTGGCATTACAATAAGAACACGCTCATTTTCAGGATTGGCTGAGGAAGCTGGTGCAGCGTATAAGGACATTGATGATGTAATTGAGGCAATTACTCAGGCCCAATTAAGTATTCCTGTTGCACGAATGATTCCAATAGGTTCTATTAAAGGATGAGTAGCGATAGTCAAGAGTATTTTGAATTTGTTGAAGATATTACATTAGCGGATATAGCAATCCACTGTAAAGCCAAAACAGTTGAAAGGATATTTGCTCTGAATGCTGAAGCGCTATTGCATGTATGTCTTGAGAACCCATCAAAATTAAAACAAAATGAGCCATACCATGTTTCAGTAAAACATACGTACCTTGATCTTTTGCTGGTTAAATTTATAAACGAATTGATATTTATTAAAGATACTAGTGGGTTGCTGCTTTATCCTGAAACTGTAAAGGTAACAAATACTGGTGATGGTATTACATGTGAGGTTGATTGTATTGGTGATTATATAATAAATGGGTATGATATTAATGTTGATCCCAAAGCAGCAACAATGCATAAAGCAAAATGTGAAAAAATAAATAATGATGAATGGGAATCATTTATAGTGATAGATGTATAATAACTTTGATTAATGTTAAGTGGGGTAAAAATGGCAATAATCATTGATGGCAAAGCGATAGCCAATGAAATTAAAGAAGAGATTAAGCAAGAAGTAGTAAAGTTAGAAAGTCAACACGGTAAAAAGCCAACCCTAGCTGTGATATTGGTGGGAAATAATCCTGCTTCACAAGTATATGTACGAATGAAAAAGAAATCATCTGAGGAAGTGGGAATCAACTCTTTGCAAATACTTTTGGATGAAAACACCACTCAAGAAGAATTGCTGACATTAATTAGTAAACTAAACAGTGATACCACTGTGAATGGTATCCTGGTCCAGTTGCCGTTGCCAGAACATATAAATGAAAATGAAATTATTAATGCAATTGATCCAATAAAGGATGTTGATGGTTTTCATCCGGTGAATGTGGGCAAACTTGTAATAGGCCAACAGGATTGTTTTATTCCCTGTACTCCTTACGGATGTCAGGAACTAATTATACGGACTATCCCAGAAATTAAAGGAAAACATGTAGTTGTTGTTGGACGCAGCAATATAGTTGGAAAGCCGCTGGCCAATTTAATGATGCAAAAAGACAGCAGAGCAAACTGTATTGTAACAATATGTCATACCGCAACACAAGATATAGGATTTTATACTAAACAGGCGGATATTCTTGTTGTAGCTGTTGGTAAAGCAAACATAATTACCAAAGATATGGTAAAAGAAGGTGCAGTAGTTATTGATGTTGGTATAAACAGAATAGATGACCCTGATAATCCGGGAAAAACAAAATTAGTTGGTGATGTAAAATTTGATGAAGTGAGTGAAGTAGCGTATGCTATAACTCCTGTTCCTGGTGGAGTAGGGCCAATGACAATAGCTATGTTGTTAAAAAATACAGTTAAAGCGTTTAAATTGCAAAACAATATATAAATAAAAAAACCCCGCAATGAGCGGGGTTTTTTAACTAATGTGTTTTTAATTAGTGAGCTACCTTTTCATGTTTTTCAGGGAATAGTGGTATATATTTAGCAAACCACATATAGATAAGAATCATGCATGCTATTGAACCTAAAAATATAAACCACTCCTGAATTGTTGGATTATATCCAAAGAAATCTTGCCATGGGAAATTTGGAACAGAAAATCCATGAAGTAGAACATCTACTTTTAACATAACTATCGCTAAAACTCCACTTATCAAACCTGTAATAAAATATTTCTCGTTTTCACGCAATTTTTTTACATTAAGTATAACAATTGCCGCAAGTGAAGCCAGCAATTCCACTGCTACTACCCACCATCCATAATATCCACCCATCAGATCAACAAATTTCCTATCAAAAAGTGGAACAAAGTGTGTTGCTAGTGTATAAAGATCATATACTCTGAAAAGGAAGTAAGCAATAAATGTTACACCAGCAATTTGTGCCAATGTCATATAAGATTCTTTGGGAACAAGTTCTTTCTTCATGACCCAGCTTGCAACTTTTGGTGCTAACATCATCAAGCATGGGCCACCAGCTATTGCAGCTACTATCGCCAAATAGAAATAATGATGTCTAAACCAATAAGGTTTGGCATATAAAACGCCCCACATTCCTCCACCAAGAGAACCCTGATGGAAAAATGAAAGGAATGTACCGATAGCAGCAAATATCCACATTAGTTTGTGTAGGTAATGGGCGGTATAATGTACAACCGGGTATCTATCAAGATATTTGTTGCTTAATATAATGGGAAACAACTCAATGCACAAAACTATGAAATAAAATGTTAAACACCACACTACTTCAGTGAGCATTGATTGTGGCATTGTATGTGGGCCCCAGTTGGGATACGCATAACCAAACCATGCTCTGAGTGGTTGGCCGATATCAAACACAAGTAGGATAAAAGTAAATAGGTAACACATGAAACCAATAAGGACAGTGGAATTTATTAATGGCTGTAACTTATCAACCCTGAAAATATAAAGCATAAATCCAGTAAAAAATGCTCCACCGCCGAGTGCAACAAAGCCTAAGTCACCAATAATCCATAAGCCCATGGCAAATCGATTATTCATATCGGTGTATCCTAAGCCCCAGAATAAGATCTGAATACCAAAGATTACAAAAAGGGCTACCAGTGCAAAGAGCACATACAGAGAAATCTGTATATTCCTTGAGTAGCTATTCCATTCATTTTTCAAAAATTCAATTACTTTGCTCACGGTTTACTCTCCTTCTACTTTTTTAGGAGTTTTTAAATCCAGATATTTTATCACGAAGCCATTGCTGGCTTGTTAAATAATAAACTTTTGGATTTGGATATTCTTTGATTTTGATCCTTTTTTCATATTCAGACGGATCTTTTGTTTTGAGTTCATCAATAGAATGCACAAGCCTAACAGCTCGGGGATCCTTCTGTACTTTTGGCTCATATACTGGCGAAGTAGGGTCATTAAGGTCGCCAAAAATTATAGCATTTGTTGGGCATGCACTGGCACATGCCGGGGTATATGTAACAGCATTGATATCAGTTATTCCTTTTGCAATAGCCTTATCACGTTCACGTTTCCAGATGTGTGAGCAAAATGTACATTTAACCATGGTACCGCGGGAAGCAATAGATACGTCAGGATTGAGGGATTCTTTAAAAGAACCTTCGTAGCGTGGTTTCCACCAGTGGAACACACGCGCTTCATACGGGCATGCTACCTGGCAGTACCTACAGCCTATGCATCGTGACCATATCTGGCTAACGACACCATCATCGCCAACATCGGTAGCAACTACCGGGCATACAGTAACACATGGTGGATGCGGATGTTTTGGATCATTTCCTGAGCACTGCTGACACATCTTTGGTATATACGCAACTTTTACATCAGGGTACTGTGCCTTTGGATCCTTATCGTTTGTTACTTCTATCAGATCAAGAAAAGTGACTCTTTTTGGCACATCAGAATCATCTTTAAAAATTGGAAGATTGTTTTCCTGAGAGCAGGCAATGTTACATGCTCCGCATCCAGTACATTTATCTAAATCTATAACCATTCCCCATCTTCTTGTCATTGTGGCCATAATTGTTCACCTCTTAACTCAGTTTTACTCGTGTTAACCACCAGTCAGAATAACCACTTAGTGGGTCTAATGCATCTGACATTATGGGTTTTGGGTTAACACCTTTTTGGCTACCATATTCAGTCAGTTCTTCATGACCTAAACCAATAGGCACCGCAACCGTATCATAGGCAACCCGTTTTGTTAGATGTACTCTAACTGTTTCAAGTTCACCACGGGAAGATTCAATATCAATTTTGGAGCCTTCGGAAATCCCTTCTTTTGATGCTGTAACTGGATTCATCCATACCCAGCTTGTGTCGCCTTTTAAGATGGTATCTGGTAATCCTTTTAATACATAAGGAAGCGCCAGACCATTCCCTTCGCCAATTGTTGGTATTTCAAAAGGTACCATTGATATGGAGTAAGAACCCGAAGCTTGTAGTAATTTTTCCAATTCTTCAAGTTTTGCAGTTATGATATCTACAGGAATTTCCAAATTAGCAACATTTTTAGCCTGAAAGCTAACAACTTTGATAGTATCAAGATAACTATTCCATGGGAATTGAGCTGATATATTAGGTACATTTTTGGCAATTGCAAGTAGTGAATCTCCTGCATGTTTTGCTTCAAATTTGGCTGATACCGCTTGCCCATTGTATGGGATTTCAAGTGAAGTGAGTGTAGGAAAGACATAGTCAGCATATAATGCAGTATCATTAAGTAAAGAAGTGAACAACACTACAGTTGAAGCTTTTTTTAGTTTATCAGAAAGACGCTGCCCATAAACACTTGAATAAACCGGATTGGCATTGTTTATCAGTACTATATCACAAGTCATATCGCTTGCAATATATTCATCAAGACCTTTGGTCTTTTTTGCAATAGCGGGTTTTGGAGGTGTTGTAAATGTAACAACCTTAACACTGTTGCCTAAACTACCAATCATACTGTTAATGGTTTGTATTATGGCAAATTCAGCAACTGAAGATGATACAACCTTTCCACCTTTACCTGCTACTGCAACCGGCCTGCGTGCATGTACTAAAGCTTTTGCAACAGACTCAATTGTTTCAAGTGATGCACCAGTAAGTTCGGATACCTTTTCGGGGGTGAATTTATTTATTAAAAGTTCAGTAAATCTTCCAAAATTTGTAGCCCCCGATCGCTTGCCATTCTTGAGCAAGTAATGTGCAACACCCATAGCAAAAATTGCTTCACTACCTGGTTTTACTGCAACCCACTGATCAGCCAATGAAGCAGTACGTGTTGCTATTGAATCAACCTGTATAAATTTAACATTCTTTTGTTTCCAGATATTTAATACACTATGCATTCTACCAGGATTACCCCAACCTTCAAAAAGGCGGGCACCAAAACTTACTACGCAATCAGCATTTTCAAAATCATAGTCGATAGCTCCTTCAGTTTTCTGGGTTGCTACTGAACAGGCATTACTCAGAGCCCAATATCCAGCTTCCTGGTATACATGAGGACTTCCTGCAAATAGTACTATTCGCTCATTTAGCATTGATGTGGCGTCAGGGAATGCTGGGTTTATTGCAACAATCTGGTCTTGCTTCTTGTTATTAATGGCATCATTTATTTTCTTTGAGATATCTGCTATAGCAGTTTCCCAGGAAACCGGCTCAAAATCAATTTTTCCTTTTTTACCGGTTCGTTTTAATGGAGTTTTAACACGTTCTGGATGGTAAAGAACCTGTAATAGAAGCTGTCCTGCAGCACACCCTTGATTAGATGTTTCAATTTTAACTGCCCTGTTTCCAATCATCCTGACATTTACAGTACATTTGTTGGGGCATTGGTCACAGATACTTGCTAAATATTTCTCTTCACCTTTAGGAGGGCGATACTGGTCTTGGGTCCATTCCACAAGCCATTGAAGGCCCATCCATGGACCAGGTGAAATAAGAGTACCAACACCAGTACCTACAACCGCGCCGCCTATCATTGTTAAAAAATCTTTTCGTTCGAGTTTCATGGATGTAATAACTCCTTGCTTGAATTTCGATTCAATATAAAAAAAGAATGATCAATCATGACATACTGCACACGCATTGCTGATTTTTAATGCAGTGTGACAGTCCATACATACTCCCATGGCCATTTTACCCTTGATTTTTTCGGTAGTTGTTGAATTGCCCTTATCACCGTGACAAGAAACACAATATGCCTTCTTTTCATTTTTCATCACTGCTATGTGACTAAAATACACCAGGTCGGGCTGCTGGGCAAAAGATTCCCAGGGTTTGTCATTATCTCCAAAGCCTGAAAAAAATACTTGTGTATTGACTTTGCTTGGATCATGACATTGCTTACACACAGCAACTGTGGGAATGCCATTGAATCTTCCATTGCTATCATAACTGTGGCATGTCTCACAGTCAGAAGCTCCATATTTAGTTGTATGGGTACGATGGTTGAATGGAAGAAGTTTTTTTGCCTGTACATTCATTGCATAGTCACAGGCCTGTTGAAAAACAATAAAAGAGATGTATGCAAATATAACAAAAGGTAAGAAAAAAAGTAAAAAAGAACGTGTCCCTTTCACAGACGTGCTCCTTAATCTTTATTGTAATGTAGATACTTGTGAAAACACTTTAAAAAGCGTGGATTTATAATAAATCCGCCATAATAACCTATGCGAATTCTTGTATATACAATCTTTATGTCAACAAAATTTATAAAAAAATATTTATTTAGAATTTCCTACAATCTCCTTTGCCACAGCAACTGCTTCTACAGCATCTTTCCCATAAAATGCGCCGATACTATCAGCATATTCTTTTGTGACAACAGCGCCACCAACCATTAGTTTACAGGGCAATTTTTGTGTTTTTATCTCTTTGGCAATGATACCCATATTGGGCATAGTTGTGGTTAGCAGTGAACTCAAACATACAACATCTGGTTTGTATTCATTGATTTTTTCAATGACTATCTCATTAGGTACATCTTTGCCAAGGTCAATCACATTAAACCCGTGATTTTCGAGCATCATTGCAACAATATTTTTACCAATATCGTGTATATCACCTTTAACCGTACAGATAATTATAGTTCCAAGCGATGATTCCTTCTTCTGCATCATAAGAGGCTTCAGAATAGTAAAGCCTTTCTTCATGGTATCGGCTGAAGCAATCATCTGTGGGAGGAAATATTCACCTTTGCTGTATAATTCACCTACTTTTTCAAGTGCAGCTATCAATGCATCATTCATTATTGTATCAGGGCTGTACTGGGTAAGTGCTTCTTTTACTGCTAGTTCTATATCATCAATATTTCCTTCTACAACAAGTGCAAAAATCCTTTCAAGTATGTTTACAACGTTAGCTTGCTGTTGGGTGTTTTGCTGAGCAGTGCCAAAGTATGCAATATAGTGTGATGCATTCTTATCTCTTCCTTCAAGAAAATCCAGTGCAAGCATTTCTTCAGTGGAAAAAGGTTTTGTAATATTGGTATCGATAGCTACGGGATTCACTATGGCAGCATACAATCCCCTTTGCAGCGCTAATTTTAAAAATGCATTGTTGATAAATTTTCTCTGTGGTAATCCAAAAGATATATTGCTTAATCCAATACTTGTTTTAATCCCCATTTGGGCAAAGTGTTCAATAACTTTTAAGGTTTCTATGGCTGCACCGCTTTCTGCGCTTTCGGCCAAAATAAGCGGGTCAATAAAAATTCGTGACAGGGCAATACCATTTTGTTGCAGTGCATCAATGAGTTTTTCGCCAATCGCAATACGTTTTTTTGCATCTTTGTGAATCCCGCTTTCATCTAAGCACATTGCTATAACAAAGCCGCCAAATTTCTTTAACAGTGGCAACATTGCCTCAAAGCTTTGTTTCTTAGCACTGATGGAATTAATAATTGGTATACCGGGGTATTGCCACAGTGCAGCTTGGGTCACCGCAGGGTTATCTGAGTCTATCATAAGAGGAATGGTCACGGTATTGGTCAGTACATTTACTGCTTTTTTCATCAGAGCAACTTCATCAATGCCGGGAACACCAACATTAATATCTAAGCAATGGGCACCTTCCTCCTGCTGCTTTTTGGATTCATTTCGTAAAAATGTAAATGTATTTTCTTTCAATTCAGTAGCAAACTGTTTACGAGCTGTTGGATTTAAACGTTCACCAATGATGAGTAATCCATTATGGGTGGTTGTATTAATATTGGTATATCTGCTGGTGATATAATAGTAGCTTTTTTTATTATTAATTTTTATAAGAATGTTTTTCACAGAAGTTGATAGTGCCTGAATATGCTGGGGCGTAGTGCCACAGCAACCACCTATAATTGAAAAGCCCATTTTAGCAAATTCAGCTGAAAGCTGAGCAAAGCGTTTGGGTGAAAGGCTATACACCGCTTTTCCATCAATTAACTCAGGCAGCCCGGCATTAGCCCATACTGAAAGGGGAACACCAAGTTCATGTAGCTGGGCGATAGCTCCTTTGAAAAGCTCAAGGAGACCATCAGGTCCCATGCTGCAATTAGCCCCCACCACATCTGCACCCATCTGTGACAGTGTGGCCAGCGCTGTAATGATATCAGTGCCGGTGACCGTTTTACCATTTGACTCAAACGTCATGCTGCAGATAACAGGAATATCCGTCACATCCTTTGCAGCAAGAAGTGCAAGGCGTGCTTCCTGTAAATCTGTCATTGTTTCAATAGCAATACAGTCAACACCACCTGCTACAAGGCCAGTAATCTGGCGTTTGAATGCACTGTATACGGTTTCAGCCGGTGTCAAGCCCATTGGTTCCACAAGAGTTCCTGTTGGGCCAACTGATCCTGCAACAAATGCCTTGTCCCCAGCAACTTCTTTTGCAATTTTTGCTGCAGCTTTGTTAATCTCTTCGCATTGGCTGTCTAAACCTGCTTCGTGCAATTTTAACGCATTTCCACCAAATGTATTGGTTTCAATTATATCAGCACCGGCTTCAATATACTTTTTATGTATCAATGCTATTACATCTGGGCGTTCAAGGTTAAGTAATTCAAGGTTACCCTTGTATTCGGGCAATGCATTAAACAACATAGTGCCCATCGCACCATCCATAACAAGTGGATAGGGCTTCAATAAGCGTTTTTGAAAGTTCACTGCTATGTACCATCCTTTAGGTATATATGGGTTGTAAAAAATAACCCCTTGCTTCAAGGGGTTATTAATATGAACTATCGCACAATAAAAAAATAAAACAAAATTTACAACACATTTTTATGAAGTAAGCTTACTCTGAATTACTGATCTGACTTTTTCCATAAGTTCTTCTTTGTTTTCCTGAGAATAGCCGGTAACATCAATTGGAGGGTGAATTATGAGGTCGATAGTACCCGGGCGAATGGCCATGCTCCCTTTTGGAAGTATAGCCCGCGAGCCTATACCAGTGATAGGCAGAATTGGAACACGTGATTCTATGGCAATGACAAACCCCCCTTTTTTGAAAGGAAGAAGCTTGCCGTCGGGGCTACGAGTGCCTTCAGGGAAAAATACCACAGACGCACCATTGCGTATTTTTTCGCCAGCAGCTTTGAGGCTTTCGCGCGCCTGCTGTGAATCACCACGATCTATATAGATGTGTCCCATACGTTCACATCCCAAACCAAAGATGGGAATTTTTCGCAACTCCATTTTCATAACCCAGCGCAGTTGTAGCGGTATATAGCCAATAGCAGCCCACACATCATAGTGACTTTGATGGTTCATCATTACAATGTAGGGTTGCCCTTTTTGTATATACTCCTTATTGTGGACGCGCACACGTACTCCTGAAAGGAAAAGATTAAGGCGCGACCAGAATACACCAATATAATGAATAGTATTACCTGTTGGGTCAAAGAATGAAAGTAGTATAGTGATAATACCCAAAATGGTGGTATCTGCAATAACCAAAAGGTAAAACACTGGTCTGTAAATAAAGAATAATATTTCAATCAAGGCATTTATAGCTTTATTCATTATCTACAACCTCCTCAGAAATTTAAAACTTATAAAGAAATTTCTGGCCGTCTATTAAACCATGGTTTTGCTTTTTCCAGTTGTGCTGCTAATCTAAGCAACAAGTCCTCTCTACCAAATGCTGCCATGAACTGTACACCGTATGGCAATCCATCAGGCCCCCAGTGCAGAGGCACTGACATTGCTGGAATACCCGTTAAATTTGCAAGTTGCGTGAATGGAACCTGTGACAGGCTCTGCACTGCAAGCTGGTCAACAATACCTGATGCCTTTAATACTCCTCCAAGGCCTAAAATGTTCATAATCTTGGATGCAAAAAGTTCAATTGGTTTAGGAGCAAGTGATCCAACAGGTGCAGGGGGCTGTGCCGTTGTTGGTGTCATGTACACATCGTACTTTAAAAAGAATTGACCCATTGCACGTGCTGCTATGTTCCATTGGCGCAGTGCCATTACAAAATCACCAGCGCTATACGTTCTTCCTAATAGGCCTAATGTCCAGGTTATTACTTCTACATCGCTTAATTTTGGTTTACGTTTTAATTTTATTCCAATGGTTTCTATATCTGCTGCAACTTCGCCAAAGTAGAGCATAAGGTAGCTTTTTGCAAGTGCCAAGCCATCAATGTTGGGTTTATCAATTTCAACGTGATGCCCAAGCGTTTCGCAAAGCTTTGCAGCTTCTAATGCAGCATTTTTACATTCAGGGTGGACTTTGGTACCTATTGGCGATTCAGTTGAAATTGCTATTTTAAGTTTTCCCGGTGATTTTTGTATTTCCCGGGTATAGGGCATTTTTGGCCTTTCAATGACATACGGTGCACCGGGGTCAGAGCCTTGCAGAATATCAAGGATTGCAGCACTATCACGCACCGAACGGGTAAGCACATGTTCAACCGCAGCCCCCTGCCAAACCTGGCCATATTCAGGGCCTGCTGGTACACGCCCTCTAGATGGTTTAAGGCCAAACAATCCACAGTATGCCGATGGTATGCGTATGGAACCGCCACCATCTCCGCCGCCTGCAATTGGCACCATACCGCTTGCAACAGCAGCAGCAGAACCACCGCTTGATCCACCCGGTGTCAAAGCTGTATTCCATGGATTGCGTGTGGCCCCAAAGATCTGAGGCTCAGTATAAGCAACCAGCCCAAATTCAGGTGTATTCGTTTTGCCTAAGATGGCAAGCCCAGCTTTTTTGTAGCGTGCTGCCACCTCACTGTCAAAGTCGGGGATATAGTTCATATATGCTCTGCACCCACTTGTCATTCTTACACCCTTGAGTGTTGTTAACAAATCCTTAACCAAAAAAGGCACACCATAGAATGGTCCCTTTGGCAAATCTTTGATGATTGCATCCACATTATCATATAGAGGCGTAATTACTGCATTGATAGAAGGATTAATTTTTTCAATGCGCTGAATAGCCTCTGTGATCACTTCTTTGGGTAATACTTTCTTCTTTTTTATGAGTTCTGCTAAACCAGTAGCATCATATCTATCGTATTCTTTGAATGTCATTAACTACCTCCAATTATTGGATAACCATCCAATGTATAATAAAAAAATAATGAAATTCTAAAATTTCATTTTGTTATTACCAATGGTAAACAAAATAAATGATGTTGTCAATAAGTAATTTAAAGTAAAAAATGAAAATTAACTATTATTTAAATTTAGAGATGCATTATGATCAACTTTTCAAAATCATATATTGACATTAAAAATTAAATGTGGTATATTATTACAATTATTATACTAAACATGTGAGATAGTTATGGTAACAGGCACACAGCATACATTAGTCTATTATGGTAATCAGACCTTGCGGACGCCAGCTCAAGAAGTGAATCAAATAACCCAGATGGTTCGCGATCTTGTTGATGAGATGTTTGATATAATGCATAGGGAGCAGGGCATTGGATTAGCTGCGCCTCAAATTGATGTACCATTACAGCTTATAGTAATTGATATACGTTCAAGTAAAGGGCCGATGATGGCACTTGTCAATCCCAGGATAACATCATTTTCAGATGAAAAAGATGGTTATGAAGAAGGCTGCCTTTCACTCCCTGGTATTACTGCAGAGGTTATACGCCCTGTTTCAATTCAGGTTGAAGGTATTGCAATTAACGAAAAGCCAGTTAAGTTTGAAGCTACAGGTCTTCTGGCACGTGTACTGCAGCATGAGATAGACCACTTAAACGGAAAACTATTTATAGATTATTTAGAGGATTATAAACGTAAAGAATTAAGTTGGCAGTTGAAAAAGATAAAAAAACTTAACAGGTAATAATGAAAATTGGCTTTTTTGGAACTCCTGAAATAGCTGCGTTTTGTTTTGAGCATCTTATAAAGTATTATGAGATAGCATTTGCTGTTACATCGCCTGATAAACCAAAAGGCCGTGGAAAACACATGACACCACCTCCCGTAAAAGAAAAAGCAATTGCTCATGGCATACCGTGTTTTCAGCCTGTGACATTAAAAGATGAAACACTCAGAGAAACATTATTGCAGTTTAATTGTGAGATATTTGTTGTGGTTGCATACGGAAAGCTTATTCCGCAATCAATCTTTTCTATTCCACCGCATGGTACAATAAATCTACATCCATCGCTATTACCAAAATATCGTGGTGCAGCACCAGTTGAGTGGGCACTGTATAACGGTGAACAGCAGACAGGGGTAACGGTGCAGCTTATTAACCAAGAGCTTGATGCTGGCGACATTGTGCTTCAATCACCAGTAACTATCGCCCCCGATGATACTGCGCAGGATGTGTACGATAAAATTTTGCCGATTGGGGTTGATTTGCTCATAAAAGCTATCAATGGGTTGCATGATGGTACAATTACGCCAGTGCCTCAGGATCATTCACAGGCTACTTACTGTGGTAAAATTACCAGTGAAACAGCACATATTAACTGGAATATGTCAGCAAGGTCTATTCATAACCTTGTGCGTGCATTTAATCCCAAACCGGTTGCATGGACAACATTTCGCGGCAAAATTATTAAAATATGGAAAACGGCAGTTGGCGATAGCTCATATAATTATCCCACTGCACAGCCGGGTACTTTGATACATCAGGCAAAGCGACTATTTGTATGCACTGGCGATGGAACTTTGGAGGTGCTCATTTTGCAGCCTGAGACAAAAAAGCCGATGGATGCAGCTGCGTTTTTAAATGGCTATCGATTACAGGAGAAGGATGCATTTATTTAAAACGTATGGGTGACAGGCCAAAAAAATTTAAACCTAAAGATCACCATTTTGCCGATTCTGTTTTTTCTGACATGGAAACTCACATAAAGCGTGAAAAACAAAAAGCACGTCAGTTGCGACATTCATCATGGTGGAAAAACAAGATAGCTACAGGCATATGTTATTATTGTGGAAGGAAATTTAAGCCATCAGAACTTACGATGGATCATGTAATACCATTGTCACGTGGTGGACATTCAGAAAAAATAAATATAGTAGCCTGCTGTAAAGAATGTAACACAAAGAAAAAATCACTGCTGCCTGTTGAATGGGAAGAATATATTCAAAATTTAAAAAAAATTGGTTTGCCGTAAAATTGTTATTGCTCTTTTTGCAATAGTCTCCTACAATAATGCAAAAATTAATTAAATTAAATAGCATAAATAGTAAAAATAACATCTTTTGAGTAAAAATAATTATGGAAAATAATGGCACTGAGAAGATCAGGAAGGGCGAGATTTTAATCTTACAGGGAGAAGAACCTCGATTTATATATTATTTGCAAAGTGGTACAGTTGAAATTTTATCTGCACCTGCCGAATATGAGGGACTTGACAGTAAGATTGTTGTTGATAAAAGTAAGCGTGTTGGAATAATAAATGAAAAAAATGTTATTGCTGGATTAAGCCTTTTATTTACAGAACCATATAAAAAGACAATACGGGCTATAGAAGACTGTGTGGTAAAAAAGTATCCTTTGCGTGAAGGTGGTTTTAGGCAGATAGTTATTGATGATCCATCATTTGCTGCGTTGTTACTCACTCATGTATTAAAAAGACTGGAATTGTCATTAAATGATGTAAAGAAATATACATTGTTGTATCAAAATCTGTGCAGGGTGAATGATAACTTTTCCCTTGTTGCAGGCGAAGTTTCAGATAATTTGCCTGACAATTTGTCGCAAAGGGCAGGTGATTTGTACAGAATTTACACGCAAAATGGCGGTGATTTCCCATCACGAATAGATGCAAAGTTTATTGTCCAGGATAACTCCAATCTGCTTAAAAAAAAATATATGTTTCCCGGATTGCCAGTTGAAAGCCTTATTGATATTAAGCAATGTAATTTTTTAAAGAAAATAGTTGGGTTGGATAATCAATTGCTTATACCCATATTCAAAAGTGATCCCAATATACCAATTTACATATTCAATTGTGCCTCAGAGAATCTTGTAAAACTTTTAGACAGGATTGAGTCCGTTCACACAGAAATTGATGCTGAGCTAGAATACCTTTTTGGAGATAATGGTTTTATTGCATATTTAATTGATAAACAAACCATAAAAACATGGGTAGCTTCGGGCAGGGTAAGTGATGATTTTCTCAAAGGGTTTGTATCAATTGCCAATAAAATACATGAATACTACAGAGAGCTATCTGGTGAGTTGCTATCTGAAAAATACAGCAGCTTCAAAAAGCTGAGTAATTTTATACAGACAATCAAAGAACAGCCAAAAGTTGCTGAAGAGATACAAAGACCATCTCGAATCCCTCAGAATCTAAGTCAGATGTATAAGAATTCTATTTATCAGATATTTGAATTTGGATTAATAGAAAAAGAAAATCAGAAAAACCTGTTGAAATTATTATCAGATTTTAAAAAGATGAAAGACCCTCTTTCGTCAGAGCCTGATGCGCGCAAACTCAGAAGGCAAATCGCACGGTTTTATTATGACATATATGCTAAGGTTTTTGTCCGCAGCCAATCAGAGAAAGTTGTCCCGCAACCAGTTAAGCTCATGCTGCGGTTTGGTTTTTTAGATGAAACCATGATTGAGCAGGAACAATTGGCTGAATTACACGAAATCTCTATGCGCAGGATTGAGCAAACTGATATACCAATATTATATGAAGAGGAATTTTTAACTAAAATTTTTAATGGAGAAGAAAATCCAAGTATTAATGAAATGGGATTATCATACGAAGCTTATCTGCGTGAAGAGCAAAAGCATATTAAAGGCAGCAATGCAAAGGATGAAGGAGATAATGTACAAAAAGTAATTTATGAAATAAACCACAGAATAGCTACTGCTTCTTCAGTATGTTCGGGTTCAACAGCCACATCATTTCCAATTCTTACATCCATGAATATGCGTGGTAGCATATCACATTACTATATATCCAAAAAGAAATTGGAATCAATTGTTAATACATTACGGGATATTGATTATTCGGTTTTCTATCGTGAAACAGCAGTAATGATAGGTAACACCAAAGAACTTATTAAGGAAGAAGTGGTGCCGTATTTCATTCTGTTGCCAACGTTTGGTACAAAAACTATGCTATGGCAGGAACTTGATGGAACTAACCGCAGAACAAGAGGCAGAATTGTTGTTCCAATATTATTCATGGGTGATATGATGCCTACCATGGCTCATACTTTTGCCACATTTAGATGGGAGCTTAATCGTACTATTATGGGAGGAATGTGGGCTGACCCAATAGAGGGAGGATTAACGGGAGCATATTTTGATTATATTAATACCTTTAAAAAGAATCCAAAACTTTCGCTAGAAGCAAAACAGAAAGTAATAGAGCGTTTCAAAAGCATCCGAAATAACCGTGATAGATTTGCCGATGATTACATACAGTGGGTTCTTTATGAAAAAGATGGCATTATGAAATTAAATAATGTTGTCCGTGATATGTTCTATAGGCATATCCCATTTAAAAAAGAGCTTCGTGACAGGCTAGAGAATATGCCTGCCTATACAGAAATAGCCAACAGGTTTAGAAATGTATTTACTCGCGAAGTTGGCAATTACGAAAGAAAATTTAAAAAGTACCAGCGTGAAGATGGCACGTTACCTGAGGCTTTGCAGAAGTTTATGGAGTTTTTGTATAAGTAACAGTTATGAACTCTCACCGAATAACAGGAATAATCAGGCATTATACACGTAAAGCACGTGACCAGATTTACAATGCTGGGCTTGCAATATTTAAGGCAGCAGGCATTGAGCAATATCTAGATGATATTGGTGCATGTGTTGATGAGTTGATTAAAAATGCTGTCAAAGCAAATTATAAACACCTTTTAATTGTTGAAGCTCTCCAACGGCAGTTCCAATTGCAATATAAGGATAAAACTCAAACTCAGGTGCAGGAATATATAAAAGATATTCTCAAGGACAAAATACAGTTTGACACTTTGGCATCAATTGTTTTGAAAAAACAAAACATTGCTCAAAAGGTTCGAGAAGCATTAAATCAGGAAGGAGCTTTCCTAATAATTAAAAATAAAGCCTACAGTGAAAATAGACAACTTAACAAAGAGGAATTAGAAACAATAAATAAACTAAAACTTTTTGTAACTTTGCAACAGCAATTAAAGCAGTACAATATCCGTATAATATTGAAGATTGAATTGCGTGATAATTATATTTATATTGAAATAACCAATACTGCTCCAATTCTTTCACATGATTTACAGAGGATTTATACAAAACGTGAAGAATACCGTAAGTACAGGGAAGAAGGAAGAGAATATGAATTTTTTATTAATAATATTGATACAAGCGATTCTGGATTTGGGTTAGGGTATGCAAAGATTGACAGCTATTTATATAATCTTGGCATTGACCCGGATAAAGCTGTTACTGTCATTTCTATCAATAATACAACAGCTATGCTTGCAATTCCTGTTGAAGTTTTAAGAAATAAGCAACATTAAAGTATATAATAAATATAGTTGTTTGTGGCAGTGATTTAGAGCTGTATGAACGTGTTGCAAATTATGTTTAATATTATATTAACGTTTTGGTATACTTAAAGCAAGTTTTGCATAATAATATCTATGTTTAGAGGATGAACATGCAACAATTTACAGGTATTATATTATTTTTATGCATGATAACTGCGTGTGCATCAGCTGATGAAAGGATATCAAATAATAATAAAAATATAAGTGGGGATAGCTCTATAAAACAGCAAACAGTTAATAGTGATTACGCTGTACCCGAATATCAGTACACAACGCAGGAAGGCATTAAACTCAATGCAACATATAACACAAAACTCAATGACTTGGGTGCAGAGATAAAAAAAATTGAACCATTGATGCCAAGGAATAGAACATTTGGCTTTTACTATGATAATAAAACAAAAGAAAAAAATAAATTGTATTTAGGATTTGACTGTGATGTGCAGGGCGCTATTACTGGTGCTGATTCATACCCTATGCGTGCATGGAATATAATTTTTAAAAACTTAAATCCTGTTTTAACAAAGTCTCGCATACTTCATCAGATATTACAGGACCAGGATGTTAAAGGCCTTGTTATAAGTTTTTACTGGTTATACGAAGGATCTGAAGGAATTATTATCTGGTTGGAAAAAAAAGATATTGAGCAATATATGCAGAACAAAATAATTTACCCTGAACTTATTGCACGAAGCACTACCACAAGGCCTGATGGTAAAATAATCAATTTGGTATTATTTCAGAAAGCACCTTGATAAGTTTTTTAATTTCCATCATAGTCCCAACAGTAATGCGGATATATTCCGACTGAATAGGACCTGGGAAATAGCGTACCAATATCTTTTTTTCCTTAAGCTTTTCATACAGAGTGCTGGCATCGATGTTAGGATGCCGTGTGAACACAAAGTTGGCTTTTGAAGGAACATTTACAAAACCTAATGATTCTAATGATTCTTCTAAATATTCCTTATTATTGCGTACCATAGATATATTATATTTAAATCCCTTGTCATCAAGTAATGCTGCATATGCACCCGCCTGCGCAATCCTATCAACATTGTATGAATCTTTAAGCTTTATTAAACCGTGGATGATATCTTTATGAGCTATCGCCAACCCTACCCGTAAACCTGCAAGGGAATATGATTTTGAAAATGAGCGGGTTATTATTATGTTATCGTATTCTTTGATAAGTGGCAGAGCAGTTTCATTATAAAAGTCAACATATGCTTCGTCAACAACCAGCAAACCTTTGAATTTGCTGCAAAACTTTTTAATCTGGTCAATGGGAACACCTTTGCCTGTAGGATTGTTGGGGTTGGCTATAATAACCAGATTGTATTTCTTTTTTAAGAATTCATCAAAAGGAATATCAAAATTTGTATCTAGAGTAATTTTATCGTATGCAATTCCATTTGCTTCGGCCATTGTGTAATAAAGCGCATACGAAGGGTAGGGGAATGCTGCAAGGCCATCAGGTTCAATGAATCCTCTGAAAAGAAGAGTAAATATTTCATCAGAGCCATTAGCAACAAATACATTATCGGCTGCTATTGCATTTTTTTTTGCAAACAGCTCACGTACCATCTGAGCATTTGGATTTGGGTAACGCCTGAGATCACCGTTACATGCTTTCTGCAAAGCATCAAGCACAGCTTGTGATGGAGGGAACGGATTTTCATTAGTATTGAGTTTAATATATTCATTCAGATTATCAGGCTGCTCGCCAGGTATATATTCGGTCATTGTCTGCAAGCGTTTATTCCAGTATTTCATCGGTTACTCCTTTCTGTGTGCAATGCCAATCAGATTGTTTATGTCACTGATAGAATGCTGTTGTAAATATTCTTTAAGCTTTTTTAAAATAATTGCTGATGTGTCAGGATTAACCAAGTTTGCGGTGCCTATCTGTATAGCTTTTGCTCCGGCCATTAAAAATTCTAATGCATCCTCCAAAGTAAATATACCACCAATGCCAATGACTGGTATATCAACACGTTGAACAATCTGATATACCATTCTAAGAGCAATAGGTTTAATAGCGGGACCACTTAATCCAGCAAATGTATTTGCAAAATATGGCTTGCCTGTTGTAGTATCTATCTTCATCCCCACAAAGGTATTAACTGCTGAAACAGCATCTGCACCAATATCTTTTGCTGCTTTGGCAAATTGTGTAATGTCAGTAACATTAGGGGATAGTTTTACAATTAATATTCCGCGTGTTACTGTGCGTACTTTTTCAAGCAAATGCGAGAATATCGATATATCCTGACCAAATGCAATACCACCTTCTTTGACATTGGGGCAGGATACATTTAGCTCTATTGCAGCAATGCCATCTGTATGTGATAGTATTTTTGCAAGTTCTACATTTTCATCAATTGAATGACCGGCAATATTAGGAATAACAGTTGCATTGGCTTTGAGTAAATATGGTAGTTTGTGCGATAGGAATGCTTCTATTCCAACATTTTCTAATCCAATGGAGTTAAGCATTCCAGATGGTGTTTCTGCAATACGTGGCCCGGGATTACCAGCACGTGGTTTCAGTGATAACCCTTTTGTGAAAATTGCACCTAATGCTCCGATATCAACAAATTGTGAAAGCTCCTGGCCATAGCCAGCGGTACCGGATGCAACAGTGATGGGATTTTTTAAATGTAATGTGCCAATTGATACAGAAAGATTCACGGTTGTTCCCGCTTAATATTTATAAAATGCAATTGTGAAGTATAATTTTAGCTCAAATGAGTCAAGAAAATAAAATTTTGATAGAAAATTTTATTGAAAAAGGTATCTGTTAAAAAATAGTTGCAACTATGATATACATTGCATTTGACATTGATGGGACTTTGTATGATTGTTCTCCTGTTGTTGGAAAGGCGTTTGAGCAGGGCATAGATGAATTTTTACTGCAATATCCTCAGTGTAACCTTCACAAACCAACAACTGATGCCATAATGAAGCTTGTTGGTATTCCAGTTGATGAAATTTTTGCTACACTCTTTCCAACCCTTTCACAAGAGCTATCGCAAAAACTTAATGATTATTGTACTGCTAAACTTTCAAATCTTGTTTTGGAAAAGAAAGGAACCATTTTGCCTGGAGTTGTTGAAACAATACCGGTTTTGTACAGTAAGGGATATGGCCTTTTAACAGCATCAAATGGCAGAAAAGAATATGTTGAGGCTGTGCTTAAAGCCTATGGATTATCGCATTACTTTACAACTATTATGGCACTTGAGGATAACAATCTGATTGACAAAACACAATTATTAGGATATTACAAAAAAACATTACCACACTACAAAATGTTGATCATGGTTGGCGACAGAGCAAATGATATGCTGGCAGCAGCGAACAACAATATTCCATTTATTGCCTGTGCCTTTGGTCACAATGATAAAGAAATTTCTCATTGTAGGTGGATTGCATACACCTTTTATGAAATCCCAGGTATTGTCGATACTATAGTAAAAGAAGTATTAAAAAAGAAGTAGTAATAGTAAAATAGAAACAATTGAATACTTTGGAGGATACGATGTATTTAGAAACTACCACCTGTATTTCTTTACAACATCTTGAGTTGTTGCAATTCTATTCTCAAAAATGCAATATACCTATTAGGACATTAATATCGTCGCTTATTAATTATGCTGTGAATTCTGAAAAATGTCAGATCCAGAGATTTAAAAGGCTGTCTTACAGAAAGAGGAATAATGAATGGGTGAGGTTTCATCTATATTTATTTGAAGATGAGTATGAGTTTTTTATGGATGTTAAGAAGATCTGGAAGATGTCTTTGGCAAAAATTATAGAATATTGTATTGATAACGTTTTTTTTGATGTGATAGCTTTGCTTTTGAAAGAAGATGATACCGATAACTATCGATATAGAAATTATACTTTTGGATTTTTTAAAGAAGAAGGAGTATTTTGTTGCCATTTTTATTGGGGATTACACCCGGATTTAATACGAAAAGCCCTCACCTGATAAAAATACAATTGACTATATTGGTATTCGGAACATAAACTGTCTTTACTATACATTGCGATTGCTGAGGTTTGTATATGCATGATATTATATTTGCTCTCAACATATTTATGCTTCCTCCGTTAATTACTCTGATTACTAGCGTGATAGTTGCAAGCATAGCAGTATTTAAGGGTAAGCGTAAAAAAGAGAATATACTATTTGCATTATTTTGTTTATGGTATGCACTACTCACACCAAATTTTTTGGGTCATTTTGTTATTAAAGATGTCAATTTTATTTTAAAAATGGAACGGACTATCCATACATTGTACGTTTTTATCCCTTTTATTGGGGTATTATTTTATCATACTTCCTTAAATATTAAACGACCGTATCTTGAAATTATAACGTTTGCAATAAGTACTGTATTTGCATTTTTAGTTCATACTCCTTATTATATTACTGATCTTTTAACCTACCCATGGGGGCATATTGCAAAAGGAGGTATCGTTTTTCAGATCTTTGGGGTATATGCATTTTCAGTACTTATATACGGTATAGTTATAAGCGTTATTAAATTACGGCAGGAAAGAAATGAGTTAGTTCGTTTAAAGATTAAATATATTATTTTAGCATTAAATTTAATAGGCATTTTTACTGTTTTCAATGTACCAGCCATGCTTGGGTATAATTTTTATCCACTTAGCAATTTGATGTTTATTCCTCTTATATTTTTAGGATATGGTGTCCTCAGATATAGATTGATGGATATTCGGAGTGTATTACATATTACTTTTATTTGGTTTTGTATTTCATCTGTTATTCTTATACCAAATATAATAATTTATAATATAATATACCCTTTCTTCAAAACATTTGATAAATCGGTGCTGTTTTTTTTATTAATAATATGGTTTGCAGTTAACTATTTTTATTTTATTAAAGTTCAACCCCTTATAGACCAGATTTTTAATCGAAGAAAATATAATCTAAAAAAGGTTGAGTCGCAATTTATTAACGATATTGCATTATTAAAAGATCTGCATCTTTTATTGAATGAACTATCGTATATATTAAAACGTACATTGCTAATTAGAAACGTTGAAATTTTTATTAAAGCTGAAGATAAGGAAAATGAATTGTACAACCTCAATGGCGATACCATTATACTGGATAAACAAATCCAGGATTATTTTACTAAAAATCCTGGTGTGATTGAAAAAAAATTAATTGAGAATAAACAACAACATGAACAAGTTGCAAAAATGTTGTTGCCGCTTTTTGAACAATTATCTGCAGAATATATTATACCACTGGAACATAATGAATTTATAGGTATTATTGCTTTGTCTGAACGCTCAAATTTAAAGGCATTATCCAATAATGAAATTGAATTTTTACAAAATATTAAATCAGCTTCTTCCATAGCAATTGCTAACTCTCTTATGTATCATAGCTTGAACAACTTAAAAAATAACTTAGAAGCATTGGTAATGCAAAGAACCGAGCAACTCCAGAAAAAAAATGAGCAGATGGAATTTGAACTAAAATTGGCAAAGACAGTGCAAAAAACACTTTTGCCATCTGTACTTCCTGCTAATAATCAATTATATGCAGCGGTATATTTCAGGCCATATATGGAAGTAAGTGGTGATTTTTTCTTGCTGGAACAAATAGATGAATCTCATTACATGATTGGAGTTGTTGATGTTTCTGGTCATGGAATTCCATCTGCACTACTTACTTCAATGATTAAAACTGAGATTGAAAATCTTTCAAGATTATACAGATCAACTTCTGTTATTTGCTCACAATTGAATAAAAAGCTCACCCCAATATTGCAGGAAAGTGGATTTTATTTTACACTTTTTCTGGGTATCATTGATTTTGTCAATATGGAGTTATTGTATACCAATTGTGGCCATACTGATATTTATGTAATAACTTCAAATGACACAGTATATCCTTTATCAACTGATTCCGTGTTTATTGGGGCTGATGAGCATATTCATTATCCAGAATGCTTATTTGAACTTAATACTAAAGACCGCATTGTTCTGTATACTGACGGGATTACGGAGGCAAAAGCTAAAAGTGGCCACCTGTATGGAAATGAGCGTTTTACAAACATTCTTGTCGCATCGCATGATTTTGCACCTCAGGATCAAATTGATATAGTTATTAAAGATCTTGAAAATTTCATTCAATCCGAGGAAGGTACAATTCGCGATGATGTAACGTTTTGTATTATTGAAATAGGTGAACCGATTACTGTTGAAAAATATCTTAAAAAGGCTATAACACTGTATAAAAAGAAAAATTATAATGAAGCCCTGTCCATTTTGAATTCAATAACAACAGTACCGCTATCTGCTTCCTATAATTATTTGAAAGCAAAACTGTTAATGAAAAATAAGCATTATGAGGAAGCAAAAAAGGCAATACTTTTGGCTCTGAAAGATAAACCCGATCATAAAGAATTTAATTATCTTTATGGACAGATATGCTTTGCATTGAAAGATTATCAGGCTGCACTGGATACCTTTGCTGATTTATCAATGATGCAGCCCTATAAGAAGAGCAAAGAGTTTATAGAAATAATTCAAAAGAAAGGACAATAACTCAATATTACTACAGTAGGGGGGAAAATACTTTTCACTGATGTATAACCATTACACAATCAAATTTTCCCCTACTAATTTTGTAAACGATTCAATTGTTACATTCATTCCATAACCTGTACATATTGTAGATAGTTGAAGATGACAATTTTCACAGGCAGTAATAACCATTTCTGCTCCTGATTTTTCAATTTGCTCTTTCTTTGGTTTGCCACTTTTGATTCTGAATTCCTCATTATCAAGGGCAACCAGTCCACCACCTCCTCCACAGCACCAATTATATTCGCGTGTTGGGTTCATCTCGCGGTAATCTTTTGCTAGCATCTTCACTATTTCACGAGGTTGATCGTATATTCCACCATTGCGTCCTAACTGACATGGATCATGCCATGTCACTGGTTTGCTGATTACATCTTCTTTTACTTTTATTTTGCCCTCTTTTATATAACGGTAAATTACTTCCACAATGCTTGAAACTTTAAATGGCAATGGTCCCATTAAAAACTTAGGTATTCTGTATGCGGTGCCACATTCAACAATAACTATCTCCTTAACTCCTAATTCCTTTGCTTCATTGATAACTCTATTGGCAATAAAATTTGCTTTTTCACTGTCACCTACAAAAAAACCAAAGTTAACTGCTTCAAAGTAGCTTAATGTCCAGTCCTCTTTGGCAGCATTAAATATTGCAGCAGGATACACAATTGAGTGGGCACCTGAAAGCCCTACATAAAGAATATTTGCACCTTTCTTTTCCATTGGAATAAGGCCTTCGCTAATTGGTGCTTTAATCAGTTTTTGCACTTCTTTTTCAAGGTCTTTGATAACACTCTTGTAACCCTCCTTGAACATATCAACGCTTTTACCTTTTTCTACAGCACCATCTGCAAGCATAACCAACTCTTCAGGTGCATTGCCATAGGCTACCAACAATTCTTTTGCAATTCCTAAGATATATGGCATGTCAATACCAAATGGGCAGAATACTGTACAGCGCCTGCAACCAGTACATGAAAATGCAGCTTCTTTAAGCTCTTCCATAAGGTTTTCATCAAATTCTTTTGCATCACCCCACCAGGGCAAAAATTTTCCAGTAGGTCTGAAGTATTTTCTGAATACCTTTCGTACTACTTCAGCCCTCCCTACAGGGGAATATTCTTTTTTAGGAATGCCCTGATATACGTGGCATGTATCATAACATAGGCCGCAGCGAGTGCAGAGATCTAAATAATACAACATGGGCCTGTTCAACTTCTTTTCAATAACCTGTGTAAGTTCTTGTACTTTTTCCTTATCCATGGCTACTTCCTTTTACGATAATGTGCTAGAAATGTAAATACCGAATGTACCATTTTGCTGAATGGAAACATCATGAGGAAAATATTTGCAAAAAGTACATGAAGAACCAAAATAGTAAAGTGCGATAGCTCTGTAATCTTGTACGATAGCTCCGGTTTCAGCATTATCATGCTTTGCAGCCATTGCCGGTAATCGTTCACATCAACCTTAAGTACTGCACCCCAATCGCTATATCGTTCAGCCAGATGAAGTATTGATCCAAACAATATACAGAAGAAAAGTACGAGCAGTATCACGAAATCTTCAGGAATAGAGATTTCACGATAAGGAGTTCCAAACCTCCTGAAAAGAAAATATAATGTTGTAATCATAAGAACTATGCCGACAACACCGCCCCCTAAAAATATTTTATGTGGAATTATTTGAATAAAGGCAAAGTCACCTATAAGTTCCAGATGCCCTAAAAATAATAACAAAAAGAAAAAATGAAATAGTATTATAACAAACCAAAATGATTTTTGCTTATTATAAGCGTTAGGAACTATGAGTGCTTCGTATAATAATCCAAATACCTTTGAACCTTTTTTAGGAAAAATAGCTCCTGTACCAGGGGGCGCAGGAGCTTTGAATATAACATACAGTTTATATAAAAGCCCTAAAATCAAGGTTGCAAAGGCAATATATACCATCGGCACTAAAATAAAATATGATATATAGCCCAGCATTGTTTACCTCTTTTAGATGTTATTTATTTAAGCTTTTTAATATAGAACTTTGTTACGTTGCCATCCTTAACTGTATCAAGAATTTCATTTCCACTTGTTTTGGCCCATGCAGGAAAGTCAGCCAGTGCTCCAGGGTCAGTAGTTTCTGCCATAAGAATTTGGCCTACCTGCATTTTTTTAATTTGCTGTGAAACTTTAACAACTGGTAAAGGGCATGCCAACCCTTTTAAATCCATTGTTACATCTGGTTTAATGTCGCTCATTGCTACACTCCTTAATTTAAAAAAATATTAATATTCCATTATCATATATTATTTTAAATTATATATTGCACACGTGTGAAATACAAGAAGAAAACCACAAATAAATTATATGAATAACTGAATCTTACTGTCTGAAGCTTCCTGTAAAAATGTTGCAACACCAACTGATTTAATATCAGGATAGTCAATCATCTCCTCCATTTTAAGGCCCATCAAATCCATTGACATTTCGCATACATAAATTTTTACACCCAGTTCTGCAGCAAGTGCTATCATCCCATCAAGGTTCTGAATATTCTTTTTTTTCATTATATGTTTCATCATTGCTGTTCCCAAACCACCCATATTCATTTTTGAAAGTTTTACCCGTGAAGCACCTTTTGGGAGCATAAAGCTGAACATTTTGCCAAAGAAGTTTTTCCCTTTACCTTTTTTCTTCTTATCTCGTAATGCAGGTGTTGCCCAGAACGTGAAAAACATAACAGCTTCCATGCCCATTGCAACAGACCCTGTTGCAATAATAAATGCGGCTAAAAGTTTGTCTAAATCACCACTGAAAACAACCATTGCAATCTTATCTTTTCGACCATCTTGAATCTCTTTGATCTGGTTCTGAATGGATTCTAGCATTTTAATAACAGGTTTACTTTTTACAATAACCATGGTGGCACCCTCATGTATAAAATTATATATCTATTAAAGAATATAATAAATTAATACAACACTAAAACTATTATATACCACTTTCAAAAAATAATTACAATAAAATAGAATATTTGTTAAAATAATAAACTATTTGAATTGTTAAGTCAAACTATTTATATATTTTTTTTATTAATAATCCCCCATAGAAATTTTTTTATATTCAATATGTATTGTGAGCATGACTGGTGGAGGACCGATAAAGTATAACTTCTTTAACAAAATATATAAACAAAAAAATAGTATATGCAATAATAAAAAAATGTTAAAAAATATATAAAAAATTTAAAAAAAATAAATTGACAGGCTATAATAGAAATAAATATAATTCTAAAATAGTAAAATTATAAATGTAGATGTAATACTATCTTCTGCAGGAGAATGTGTAATGTTAGGAAAAATTAGTAGAAGAGAATTTATTAAGATAGCAGGGGCTGGGGTTGGCACTCTGGCGGTTGGCGGAGGCCTTTATAAATTAGTACAAGATGTAATTACGGATAAAAATGCCAATGGACCAGTAGTAAAAACACCTACATATTGTGAAATGTGTACCTACCAGTGCGCAGGATGGGTTTATAAAAAAGGTGACATGCCATGGAAAATAGTAGGCAATGAGCTTGATGAGCATTGTTATGGCAGAATGTGCACAAAAGGGTTATCAGGTCTTGGTGCTTATTTAGATCCCAACAGGCTAAGAACACCTCTAATTAGGAAGAAAGAAAGAGGAAAACAGGTTTTCAAAGAAGCAACATGGGATGAAGCTTTTACCTATATTGCTGATAAAATGGAATACTTAAAGCAAAAGTACGGTCCTGAGAGCGTTGCATTGTTCAGTCATGGTTCTGGTGGTCATTGGTTTAAAATGCTTTTAAAAGCTTATGGTACAAATAGTTTTGCTGCTCCATCCTATGCCAACTGTCGTGGTCCTCGCGAAGAAGGATATGTGCTTACGTATGGTGAACCAATTGATACCCCTGAGCGCACAGATATGAAAAACACGAAATGCTTGGTTCTTATTGGTTCACACATTGGTGAAAATACTCATAGCCAGCAGGTCATTGAATTTTCTCAGGCAGTGGCCAATGGAGCAAGTATCATTGTAGTTGATCCACGGTTTTCAGTTGCAGCTAGTAAGGCAAAATACTGGTTACCAATTAAACCAGGTACTGATATTGCACTATTATTGGCGTGGATACATGTATTGATCTATGATGAATTATTTGATAAGCAATATGTATACAATAATACTTCTGGATTTGAGCAATTAAAGCAATCGGTAAAAAATACCACACCTGAATGGGCGTACCCTATTACATCAATTCAGCCTGAATTGATACGTGAAACAGCAAAAGAAATGGCAAAATACTCCCCTGCAACGATTGTTCATCCGGGAAGGCATAATGTATGGTATGGTGATGATACGCAAAGAGTAAGAGCAGGAGCAATATTGAATGCTCTACTTGGTAGTTGGGGCAGGAAAGGCGGATTTTTCTATCCAGAAAAAGTAGATTTGCCTGAATATCCAACTCCTCCGTTCCCTCATCCTAAGAAATCATTTAAAGATGCTGTGAATAATAAATATGAACTGGCTAATTTGATTGTTTCATCAGGTATTTGTGATGCAACCATTCATAATGTGATGAATGGGAGCTCATTTTATGAAGGTTGGTTCATATATGGTTCAAATCTATTGAAAGCCCTACCACAACAGGAAAAAACCATTAAAGCATTGCAGGATCTTGAATTGGTTGTAGTTGTGGATATTTTACCAACAGAAATAACTGGTTGGGCAGATGTTGTACTTCCTGATACTACGTATTTAGAGCGATATGATGACATAAGAACCTCACAGGGCAGAACACCTCAAATAGCTTTGCGTATGCCTGCATTTAATCCAAGGTATAATTCAAAGCCAGCATGGTGGATTGCCAAAAACCTTGCCGAAAAGATGGGTCTGGGGGATTATTTCCCGTGGAAAACAATTGAAGAGTATCTTGATTATAAATTAAAAGCTGTTGGAACCTCACTTGATGAAATGAAACAGGTTGGCGTTAAAAATTTCGATCGACAAACACCACTGTATATAACAGGTGCACAATTACCACGATTAGATACCCCCAGTGGTAAAATTGAATTGTATTCATCAACATTGGCAAGTTATGGATTTGACCCAATTCCCGTTTATACAAAACATGAAGAGCCACCTAAAGGATATTACAGGTTACTGTATGGACGTTCTCCTTTCCACTCATTTGCACGGACTATAAATAATCCTGTTCTAACGCAATTGCAGGATGAAAATACAGTATGGGTACATCCTACTGTTGCTTTGGATTGGAATTTGAAGAATGATCAGTATGTAAGATTGGAAAATCAGGATGGTGTTGTAAGTAATAAGATTAGGGTTAAGGTAACAGAAAGGATACGACCTGATTGTGTGTACATGGTTCATGGATTTGGGAGTAAGCAGAAGCAGTTGAAGCGTGCGTATAAAAAAGGTGCTGATGACCAGCAACTCATAACAAAAGTAAGTGTTGATCCTATTATGGGTGGTCAGGCAATGCATGGTAATTTTGTTACCTTTAAAGTTTAGTGTAATTACGAAAGCACATATCAAATGATGTAAAGAGGTCAACATGGCAAATAAGACTAAAAAGTATGTAATGGTTATAGATACGCGTTTATGTGTTGGTTGTGGAGCATGTGTAGCAGCATGTAAAATGGAAAATCAGGTTCCTGAAGGCTTGCATAGGGATTGGATTGTGGAACAGGTAACTGGAACTTATCCTAATCTTTCTATGGAAATTCGTTCAGAACGTTGTAATCACTGTTCCAATGCTCCATGTATTACTTCATGTCCAACAGGTGCAAGTCATCGTAAAGAAGGAACAAATATTGTTGTAGTAACAGCTAATAAATGCACTGGTTGCAAAGCATGTATGGCTTCATGCCCATACAATGCTCGCTTTGTAATGCCAGATGGGTATGTAAGTAAATGTACTTTCTGTGAACATAGATTAGAAGAGGGTTTAGAACCCGCTTGTGCTTCAGCGTGTCCAACACATGCCATTACGTTTGGCAATTTGAATGACACAATGAACAAGGTTTCAAAATTATTAAAAACCAGAAAGTATAAAACCATTATTCCCGAGGCCGGGACTGATCCAAATATATTCTATTTATTATAACAAATAATGAAATTAAAAGAATAGCATGAGGTTGCTTATGAATGAAATAGTACTAACAACAAAAAAAGCGATTGAGGCAGGCCATTCAATGAGTATTTGGAAATGGGAAGTGCCAATGTATCTTTTCCTTGGTGGCCTCACAGCAGGAATTCTCCTTATTGCTGCTTTTATGATTTTGAAAGATAAACCAAAGAAATATCCATTTTCAACTAATAAATTAATTTTGCTGGCACCAATTATTTTAAGTGTTGGTATGTTATTTCTTTTCTTAGATCTTGACCATAAGTTGTATGTATGGCGATTTTATACTGCATTCCGAATCACATCGGTTATGTCATGGGGTGCATGGATATTGATGCTTGTATATCCTTTAAGTATTGGGTTAATATTGGCAACTGTCAAGAAAGGTTATGCTGAGTATTACGATAGATTTAATAAATGGCTGAAGAATTCCAAATACAATAAACTATCGCCAATTATTGATAAATTAATTGTCCTTGCTGAAAAGTACAAAAAGCCTCTGGCTATAGCAACAATACCAGTAGGTATTTTACTTGGTATATATACAGGAATTTTATTAAGTGCGTTTTCAGCACGGCCATTCTGGAATTCAGAACTTCTTGGATTTTTATTTTTAGTTTCGGGATTATCTACTGGAGCTGCACTGGTTATTTTACTAGCAAAAGATCATGAGGAAAGGAAATTCATCACAAAACTTGATATTGGGTTTATTGCAGTAGAGGCAATATTACTTGTACTGTATATTTTTGGTATGCTGTCTTCGTCTTTACAGCATATTGATGCAATAAAGTTAATTTTGGGTGGCGAATTGACGCCTATATTTTGGTCTTTTGTGTTTGTTATAGGAATGCTGATTCCTTTAACACTTGAGCTTCTTGAACTGAAAGGTAAGCCTATACCTTCATCCATTGCTGCATCATTGGTGCTTGCTGGTGGGTTGGCTTTACGATTTATTTTTGTTGCAGCTGGCCAGATTACAAACTGGCTACCATATTAAATTATTTATGATTTTAAGGGGGAATTATTGTATGGAAAAGAAACCTTATGCATCACCGTACATCGCTGGAGTAGGGTTGGGTTTAGTGTTATTAGCAGCCTTTTTCTTTACAGGCCATGGCCTAGGAGCTTCAGGTGCAATTACTCGGACTATAGTTGCTGTTGAAAAAGTTATTTCCCAGGAACATGTTGATGCTAATCCATATCATGCTGAGTATGGTGGTGGCAATACAAATCCGCTCAATAATTGGCTGGTATTTCAGTTATTGGGTGTAATAGTTGGTGGTATGCTTTCTGGAATTCTTGCAGGAAGATTTAGAAAAGAAATTAACCATGGCCCGCAAATTACGCCTAAACAGAGATGGGTATATGCAGTAATTGGTGGCGCTCTTTTTGGTTTTGGTGCAAAATTTGCACGAGGATGTACCAGTGGCTTTATTTTAACTGGTGGGGCTGGTATGGCGCTTGGCGCATGGGTAGGCATGATGGTGATGTTTGCAGTTGCATATATTACTGCATATTTTGTTAGAAAACTTTGGATATAAGAGGTGGTTATATGTTTGCACCATTATCAGTATATTTTAACTGGAGCAATGGTATAGATTTACTAGTATCTTTTATCATCGGTATTGGGTTTGGTTTTGCATTGGAACAGGGTGGATTTGGTAATTCAAGGAAGCTGGCAATGCAGTTTTATTTTAGGGATTTGACAGTATTAAAAGTCATGTTTTCTGCTATGGTTACAGCAATGGCAGGAATAGTGTTTTTTACTGCATTTGGTTGGCTTGATACCAATAGTATGTTCGTTCCTCAAACATATATCTGGGCCCAGATATTAGGCTGTGCCATAATGGGTGTGGGTTTTGCTATTGGTGGCTATTGCCCGGGAACTAGTTTTGTTGGTCTTTCCACTCTTAAGATAGATGCGCTTTTCTTTATTATTGGTCTTTTTATAGGTGTGTTTATTTTTGGTGAACTATTCCCCATTTTAGAAGAATTGTACCATGGCAAATATAGTGGGAATATGGGAAGAATAACTCTGTATGAATTTTTAGGTGTACGGCCTGGTGTTATTGCCGCAATAATTTTAATCATGGCTATTGGCGCCTTTTGGGGGGCCGAAAAGCTTGAAGAAAAATTTGGTAACCAGATTATACAGTAAGGAGTGTACTTTATGAAACTGGAAAACAAGCAAATAGCTGTCTATACGGCTATTATTTTGGCGATAATTATGCTTTTTTTACCTGGCCAGGACCCTACCAAGGTACATATTGATTTACAGGCTATGGCCCAGATGATAGGGAATAAGGAAGACCATGTTACGCCAGGTGAATTATCACAGTGGATAATAGCAGGCAATAATGACTTTCAACTGATAGATATACGAACTAAAGAAGAATATGAAAAAGGGCATATTGAAGGAGCGATAAACATCCCGCTTCAAAATCTATTAAATAGAAATGTAATAATGGATGAGCTCAATCATGATAAAAAGATTGTGCTCTATTCCAATGGAAGCTCACATGCATCTCAGGCATGGGTAGTATTAAAGGGGTTAGGCTTTGACTGTTATATCCTTGAAGGCGGATATAATGGCTGGAATGCTGTTGTACTTAATCCTACAGCTGGGTCAAATGCAACTGATGATGAAGTGTTGCTGTATGCTAAACAGAAAGCTGTTGCAGACTATTTTGGCGGAAGCAGTATTCAGCAGCAAAAACCAGCTGCAAGCGCAGCACCTGCTCCTGTAGTACCACAAAAACCTCAAGGTGGCAAAAAGAAGAAAATGCAGGGATGTTAATAAACTAAATACTATAGTGAATGTATTATAAAAGGGCTGCATCAATCAGCCCTTTTGTTTTTATAATGTTGTTGCATAATTACAATTATTGTTATATACCATTGTAAAGATCAAAAATTAGATAAGAGTTGTTAGTATATGGTAAGTGATAATTATACAACCACAGGTGAGGAAAGAATTTTTAAAAACCAAAAGGAAGCCCTTTTTGCCCTACAGATGTACATGAACCGCTTTATATGGATATCTACAAATGAGATAGTTTCTGGTGTAAGCTCATGCTACTATAATGACTTAAAAAGTGATAAGAAGAATCAATAATGTATTAATCCATATCAATGTTAGTATAATTGTTTTTTTATTAGTTACAAGAAATAGATCCTGGTTGCTGGCAATCTGAACATTCAATCGTAACAAAAGTATCACCTCCTTCAACAATACTGCCAAGCCAGTCTACAAACCTAACACCATTTACTGTGAGAGTATACACTTCATTAGTCATGAGTATAGTATGGACATCACCGGGTGCAATATAGTAGCTGTAATTTTTTGGATTGTGAGTAATATTTGAGTATGTAGTTTCTAATATATCGAGCATGTTTGTATGCCACTGACACCATACACTATCGACAGGATTATACCAGTTTTTATAATCATCACCAGGATTTTCTATATTTAACATAACATTATAGAAGAAAACCTGATTTTCATCCCATGCGGCTGTATATTGAGCAAAGCGATAGTTACTGTAAAAATTTGCAATTGTTGAATAAAGATCTGCAATTGTTAAATTGTCGATATTGTACCCACTGAATTGATTAAAAGATCCAATATCAGGTAATGATGCTCCCCATAGAGTATCAATATTCTGTTTGAATTCATCAGTGATTACACCATTGCCTGCATCACCCAACAGGTGCACTTGGGAATCCTGAAATTCTTCTGCAATATAGGGTAAATTAAAAATTGCCCCATACGAACCTGCACTTATCCCGGTTACAAAAATGACATCAGGGTCAGGATTTTTAAAATGATTTCTTAACCATTCTAATACTAGTTGAAAGTTAACATGGCCACGGTGGCGTATTGTTGCACTTGGTGAGCCATCTTTAGTATACTCTGTATCCTGTTTTCCCCAGTGTAGATCACCAGTACAATAAGGTATATACACAAAATTCCAGTCTTTAAAAGGATTTTCTGCATTGGTAAAATCGAATATGCCACTGTAGCCCATTGACTTTGCCTGTCCATTGCTAATTAAATCAAGGATATTAGCATCGTCATAGTACATAAGTTCTTCTGAATAAGTGGGTTTTGCTACGCAGTTGTTGTAGTGCCAGCAAGCACCACCACCTTGGAAATATATAACAAGTTTATTAACAGTACCGTAACGTACAAAAAATAAAAATTTAGAGTTTGCTGCTGCAGGATGATTTGAGCAGGATGGTGATAAGTTATTATATACAAATTGTGAATACACGCCATCGTCAGCTGTTTCCCAATCAATCTGCTGCCAGTAATTTATCAAAGTATCTGAATTACTATCAGAACCTGACTCCCCACAATGTATGAGGAAAACAATAGTGCTGAATATAACAAGTACAAGCATATGCTTATATTTCATGAGCAAACCTCCGATATATATTTCTTGTTTTTAAAGTATAAAAAAAATAATAAAAAGGCAATCAAAGCTTGCTGTAAAAGCCAGAATTACTAAGCCATTGAAGGTAAATACATTTTATGGGATATTTTCATTTTGTTCAGTTATTTGAATACGTAAAAAAGGCAGGAATATTTCCTGCCTTTTTTAAAGAACATATATAGATGTAAATGTTATTCAACTTCCGAAGCACATGATTCCTTGCAGGTGCTTATCTTTAAAAGGTCGTATGCCCAGCAATAACCACTGTATGCAGAGTATAATACAGCCAATCCCAGAGCTAAAAGAATAATAGTTCCTATAGCACCCGGTTTTAATATAATTATATTAAGTAAAAATGAAACCCCAATTAAAACTCTGATATACCTGTCAGCTGGACCAACATTCTTTTTCATATTCATATATCACCTCTGTATAGCAAAATTATAATATAAGGAATTATCTCAAAGTAAATGTTTTTACAGAATAAAAATATGGCAAGTATTTTTTATAATTTATTGTTTAAATTTTCTTGTAACATCGATGGAACACAGCCATTGCAGGTAAAGGGATGGCGCAGTGTAATATTAATGTCATAAGAACTTTTAAATGCCTCTGATTCATGGTCACGTAATCTAATTAGTACTTTATCAGAACCCTCCTGGAAGAAGAATATACGTGATTCCACATTGGTTGTTGGATCTTTTCTAATGCCGCACACATTGATAAAGAGTATATTTCCAAATTCAGGGGCTATGCGGCTGTTTTGTCTAAGCCATGCTGGCATATGAATATGCCCGCTTACCCATATATCTACATGATATTTTTTTAAAACTTTCTCAAAACGCCATGAATCCAATATCATGTGTTTTTTTGAAAAAGATCCAAGCAATTTACTGTTTTGTAATGGAGCGTGGGTTATGGTAATAATAATTTTATCTTGATTGGATATCACAATATTTTTCCACCAGTTAAATGTTTCGTTGGAAAGGTATGTGGGTGGTCTTCCCCGTTCATTTGACATAAATATAAAAAGGACATTCCCAAAACTAACAGTGTATTTCAATGGTTTCCCTATATATTTTTGATATCCTGACATGTTTTTCCATTCATGGTTACCTGCAATTTCATACCAGTATTGAATATTTGCAAGTTTTCTAACTTCAAGAAACCATTCAAAATCTTCATCAGAAGTTTTATGCTGTACAATATCTCCTGCTATAATGGCTATCATGGGGTATGGATGTATATTTTTCAAATCTTCAATTGCTCTTTTATAGTGCCATCTGTCTGCTTTATGTACGGGCTGTATATCAGAATGTACCCAGATAGAATATGTTGGAACGCCGGGAATATGGTGTTTACAACATGCCGGTAATGTAAATGTGAAAAATAATAAGAGAATTATAATGGTATGGTATTTTTTCATTGGATTTTTACTATGAGCTATCGCACAAAACCTTTATTGATTTTGAAAAAAATATTGCAACAAATACAATATTGTATCATAATAAACATTAAATCAAGTTAATTTTGAAAGCAAGAGAGTTATGGATAAAGATAATATCACAATAGATACTTCCCGGTTTCAGGAGATATCAATATCATATTTAAAAAAATTGAGCGGCGATAAATTGCTTACTTTTGATGTTCTTGATCAAAATGGCAATACAGTTTTTTCTGCAGGTCAGGCACTGGATGATGAAGTGCTAAAAAAGAAGTCCGAAGAAGGTGTAAAGTTTTTTATTCCACGAGTTACTGAAACTATTGGTGTATATGATCGTGAAATTATCGACATGAAGAAACTGAAGGCTATTGCAGATGATACTGCTACCATGTATGTTGACATTCGAAAGACTGGAAGGATGTCGTATGAGCAATTTTTACAGTCACACAACCAGCTGGCAGCTGTAGTTGATAGCCTGAGAGCTGAAGATAAAACAGGTGGGGTATTGTCGCTTCTAAAAGAGATTAAAGAATTTGATTTTATCACCTATACGCATTCAGTTAATGTTGGTATTTTGGCTATGATTTTGGTATATAAGGAGTTGTCAACAGGCGATAAGGTTAAATTGGCAGCTTTGGCCGGATACCTTCACGATATTGGCAAATTGAGAGTTGATCAGTCAATAATCCAAAAACCCGGTTTGTTGTCATATGATGAATTTAAAAAAGTTCTTGAGCATACTCGTGAAGGGTACAGAATACTTGACAGTGTAACAGACTCCTCGGGGCGTAAAGTTGTTCCCAATATTATAAAATACGTTGCATTGTTTCATCACCGTAAGTTGCAAAGCCCAGGCTATCCATTCCGTGATGATGAAAAGGACAAAACGCGGGAGACTCAGTACAATGAACTGCCTGATCTTGCACGAATCATGGGCATTTGCGATATGTATGATGCACTAACGAGCGCTACCCCGTTTAGAATGCCTATGTCAGTGGAAAAGGCGTTGCGCTATATTCTCAACCTTTCTAATTATCTCTATTCTACTGATGATGTGCACCGTTTTATTAAAGTTTTGGGATTATCGCTTAACAAGGGTAATCCTTTTTTGCGTGTAGGTGATTTTATAATGCTTGAATCTGAAAAAGTTAGCCTGGATACACGAAAAAAGATAAGGGTATATGAGATAGCGCGTATTGAAGACATATCACGTGTTAATTTTATGAATCCTAAAGTGATGATCTTTTATGATGTGGTGAAGAATAAAAAGCTTAATAATATAACTGTAGATCTGCGATATGAGACCAGCCGTAGAATCTGTGCGTGTGTTTGAAAGCACACGTATTCGCGAAATGTTGTTGCGACAGCTCAAATAGGTGACACTATGAATCCAATATTACTTGTGTTTGATAATGATAGGTTTGCTCAGTTCCTGCAGTTTGTACTCACTACTGCGGGTTTTTCAATTGAACGCTGCAATGACCCTTTAGCACTGTTTGAAAAGGTAAAAGAAACAAATCCTCGGCTTATAGTAATGGATATCTTTTTAAAGCATATAGACGGCCTTTATTTGCTGGAACGTTTGTATGCTGTCAAGGAATATGCACAAATTCCAGTCCTTATTGTATCTTCCCGCAATGAGCCTCTTGCTGTTTTTGATGCACTTGAACGCGGTGCTGCCGATTATTTAGCTGCTCCCATAAACGAAGACATGCTGATTGAAAAAGTTAAAAAATTATTGAAAGTGGGCTGATACAACACTGTTGTAGTATAGTGATTGCATCCGACAAATATTATAGTTGTACATGAGCAGAATATTCTCACAAATTGTGCTGTGGCTTGAAAGAGGCCATTAATGATAACATTAATGAAAATTAAGAAACAGTTGAGTATACCATTTCATTATCTGAGGTGTTTAATTATGAAGAAATTATTTATTTTGCTAATAATTCTTTTTTCAGGATGTTCCTCATTTACTAGCCAGTATCAGCAAAATAAATCTCAATATAATAATATTCAGTCAGGTGAAACTACCGTCAATGTCTATCAGATTGCAGACAGTCTTGAATTCAACGAAGTGTGGGCATATCTCATGAAAGGCGAAGAAGACAGAATGATGGGTAGTGAACCAATCACTGACCTTTGTTATTTCAGTGCAAAAGTAAGTGGTAGGGGCCAGATAATTGGTGATTATGCGCCACCGTCAATTACATTTAATAAAAAAATACGGCATCATATCGTAATAGCAGTTATTGATAATTTTGCACTGTTGCATTTTATACTTAATCCTGATTTACCGGTGCGTAAAAATTTTATTCAAGATGTATGCAGAATAGCTTCAAAATTTGATGGAGTGCAAATTGATTTTGAATCAGTTGCCTCTTCAGATGCTGCCTGGTTCTTCAGTTTTTTAACTGAACTGCGAGCTGCCCTTGATAAAAGCAAAATGCTATCTGTGGCACTACCTGCGCGAAGAACGCGAATAGCCGATGCGTATGACTACCCTTCAATTGCTGCTATTGTTGATAGGGTTATTGTTATGGCATATGACCAGCACTGGTCAGGAAGCACCCCGGGACCAGTTGCAAGCCTGTCATGGTGTAGGGAAGTTGCTGATTTTGCAAAAAGTTTTATTCCAAAAGAAAAGCTAATTATGGGCTTGCCATTATATGGCCGATCATGGCAGGACAAAAATTTTAACAAGTCGGTTCATTATAGGCATGTTGAGGAGATGATAAAAACATCAAATATACAACCAAAATATGATCCCGAAAATGGTGCCTATTTTGAATATGAAGAAACAGTAAAGGTTAGAGTATATTATACGGATCAACGAGCAATTTATGATCGCCTTAAACTTTATTCATCGATGGCTGTTGAAAATGTTGCATTCTGGCGAATAGGTCAGGGGCCAAGCGGTATGTGGCAGGGTATAAGTGCCAAAAGCCTGTAAATGTACACATAAAAGATGAAAAAATTACAATATGAAGACTTAAAACTCAAACGCCCCAATTTGCAACAGTTATTTAGATTGCCACGATTCCCTGTAGTAACTGTCCTTGAAAATATTCGTAGTTTGTATAATGTTGGTTCTATGTTCAGAAGTGCCGATGCAGCACGCATAGCATATATGTATTTATGTGGATATACACCACATCCTCCACGAAAAGAAATTGAAAAGACTGCTCTTGGCAGCACCGAAAGCGTCCCATGGGAGCATTCAATAAAACCTGTGTCAGTTATTACAATGTTGAAAAATCAAGGCTTTGTCATTGCAGCACTTGAACATACTACAACCAGCATTTCATATTTTGAATATGCATATAATTATCCTCTATGTATAGTTGTTGGTAATGAGGTTGATGGCATCAGCAGTGAAATTCTTTCATTATGTGATGTTGCTCTTGAAATTCCAATGTTTGGGATTAAGCACTCTCTCAATGTAGCGGTTGCGTATGGTATTGTTGTGCATCATGCAGTTATGGTATATCAATCACGATATATGAAATAATTATGAATAGAGTAATCTTAAAAAAAGGCAAAGAAAAATCAGTACTTCAAAAGCATCCATGGATTTTTTCTGGGGCGATAGCTCATGCAGAAGCCCTTGATGGTAAGGTAGCTTGTGTGTGTGCATCAGATGGAACAGTGCTTGCGTGGGGATACTATAACAGCCGCTGTGACATAGCTGTACGAATATTGAGCTTTGAAAGTACAATGCCGGATAATGATCTTATTATAAAAAGAATCACACAAGCACTTGTTGCACGAAAAATTGCTGGAATACCACAATGTACAAATGCCTATCGCATTATTCACTCAGAAGGTGATTTTTTGCCAGGACTTATAGTTGATTGGTATAATGGACACTGTGTAATGCAGATTTTGACGTTGGGGATGGATCAATTAAAAGGAGCTATCGCCCAAATACTTATAGATATGCTAAAGCCAGTAAGTATTTATGAACGCAGTGACCATGAGGGAAGAAAAATTGAAGGTTTGCATACTGTTAATCAGCAGGTGTACGGTGTAACGCCTGAATTGATTGAAATAAATGAAAATGGAATGAGATTTTATGTTGATGTACGGCGTGGACAGAAAACAGGATTTTTTTGTGATCAGCGTGATAACAGGAAAATTGTAAAAGTGTTAGCAGAGGCAAAAGATGTGTTAAATTTGTTCTCATATTCAGGAGGTTTTTCAGTTGCAGCTCTGTCAGGAGGTGCAGGGCATGCAGTATCAATTGATAGCTCTCAGGATGCTCTTGATTTAGCAGTAACAAACTGTACATTAAATGAATTGCATGCTAGGCACACAGTTGTAAAAGCAAATGTATTTGATTATATCAATGAACAGAATATTTCACAAAATTTTATAATATGTGATCCGCCCGCTCTTGCAAAAAATAAAGCAGGAGTAAAAAATGCCTTGCGTGGCTACAAAGAGCTAAACCTTAAAATAATTAAGAAGGCTCCACATAATTCATTGTTGCTTACCTGTTCTTGTTCAAGGTTTATTGATAGCAAGCTTTTTCAGCAAGTAGTATTTGGTGCAGCAATGGATGCAGGTCGTGATGTACAAATACTTTCTAAATTTTCACAGCCTGCAGATCATCCGGTGTCACTATATTGTCCCGAAACAGAGTATTTAAAAGCTTTGCTGTTATATATACATTAGAAATAATATTTAATATTCTTAAAAAGAGTAAATTTCTACAAGAGTTGTTTATGCACTCTTCGGTGGACAATAATAAATAAAGGAAAGTTTAATAGAGTGTTTGCTCTACATTTAGATTATATTTAATCTTTCAAATGTGATCTCTTCAAGAAGATTTGGTTCATAGCAATTAAAATCTTTTTAAAAAAATCATTATTGTTAACAAAATATATTGACAGAGCGATAATATACTACTATAATGGTAGTAATTACTGCATATTTGTGCTTTGAAAAATGAATTGATTTTTGGAGGTTGTGGCAATTGTAGTAATTTTAAAAGCACTGAAGGAGATTTTTTATGTGGGAATATACAGAAAAGGTAAAGGAATTATATAAAAATCCAAAGAATGTTGGCGAAATACCTGATGCTGATGTTGTTGTTGAGGTTGGCAGCATTGTGTGTGGTGATGCTCTTACGCTTTACCTTAAGCTTGATGGTGACAAAATTGTTGATGCAAAGTTCAAAACATTTGGATGTGGAAGTGCAATTGCCTCCTCATCGGCATTGACCGAGATGATTAAAGGGAAGACTGTTGATGAAGCTGCAAAGATTACCAATAAAGATATAGTTGAATTTTTGGGTGGACTCCCCGACCAGAAGATGCACTGTTCGGTAATGGGGCAGGAGGCACTTGAAAAAGCCATAAAGAAAATCAAGGGCCAAAAAATAGAAGATGAACACGAAGATGAAGGTGCCATTGTGTGTCAGTGTTTTGGTGTTTCGGAAAATTTAATACGCCGTGTTATTAATGAAAATAATCTTACCACTGTTGAAGAAGTGACCAATTATACAAAAGCAGGTGGTGCGTGTGGTTCGTGCATTCCAAAAATAGAAGATATTATAAAAGAAGAGCTAGACAAAGTAAAAGAAAAACCCCGTGTAGATATTAATATAAAACCAATGTCTAATTTAAAGAGGATGCAGCTTGTAGAAGAAACAATACAGAATGTCATTCGCCCGGTACTTTTGCGTGATGGTGGTGATATTGAACTTATTGATATTGATGGAAAGAAAGTATACGTAGCATTACGTGGTCACTGTGCACACTGTGTTATTTCTGATGTTACCATGAAAAACCTTGTACTGGAAAAATTGCGTGAGTATGTAGAAAACGATATTGAAGTAATAGAGGTGAAATAATGCAAAATAGCATAATATATCTTGATAACAATGCAACAACAATGGTGGCACCAGAGGTTATGGAAGCCATGATGCCATTTTTTATGGAACGATATGGCAATCCATCAAGTATGCATGATTTTGGTGGTGATGTTGCACATGATGTAGAGCGTGCTCGCCATAGTGTAGCACGGATGCTTGGCGCTGATTATGATTATGAGATAGTTTTTACCAGTGGTGCCACTGAAAGCGATAACATGGCAATACTGGGGACATTGCAGTATTACCGTGATAAAAAACATATAGTAACAACAAAAGTGGAACATCCTGCGGTGCTTAATCTATGCCGCCAGCTTGAACGTGAAGGATATTCTGTTACCTATGTTCCTGTTGACAGGGAAGGTAATCTGGATCTTGATTTTTTATTTGATGCAGTGACAAATGATACGGCAATAGTTTCGGTGATGTATGCTAATAATGAAACAGGTGTTATATTCCCTGTTGAAGAGATTGGTGCATTTTGCAAAAAGCGTGGTGTGCCATTTCATGTTGATGCAGTGCAGGCAATTGGGAAAATACCGGTTGATGTAAATAAAATTCAATGCGACTTGCTTGCAATTTCCGGTCATAAGTTTCATGCACCAAAGGGGATTGGTGTATTGTATGTGCGAAGAGGCACACGAATGAGACCGTTATTATACGGTGGACATCAAGAAAAAGCCAGAAGGCCTGGCACGCATAATGTACCAGGGATAATTGGAATAGGGAAAGCCTCTGAGCTTGTCATAGAGCATCTTGCTAAACCTGAAGAAGTAGCTCGTGTAAAAAAACTACGTGACCGTCTTGAAAATGGATTGCTGTCTCAATGTTCAAATGCTCATCTTAATGGAAACAAGGTTAAAAGGGTAGATAATACTACTAATATAGGATTTGAATATATTGAAGGTGAGGCAATTCTACTGTATCTTAATGAAAAGGGGATAGCAGCATCATCTGGTTCGGCATGTTCTTCGGGTTCACTGGAGCCTTCACATGTCCTTAGGGCAATGGGAGTGCCGTTTACATCAGCACATGGTTCAATTCGCTTTAGTTTAAGCCGTTACACCACTGAAGAAGAAATTGATTATACGTTGCAGGTGATGCCAGAGGTAGTAAATAGATTGCTTGAAATTTCGCCATACTGGGATGCAAAAAATAAAAAAGGCAAACCCATTACTGAGCTTGCCCGCTAATTGTTATGTAAAAAAATGATCTATCGTGCAACTTCATTAATTAAACGCCCTAATTCCTGGTCATGGGTTAACATTGCTTTTTGATTGGCTTCATAGCTTCGCTGTACTTCAATCATGTCAACCATCTCGCGGACAACATTTACATTTGATTTCTCAAGGAATCCCTGTACAACCTTGTATTCTTCAGCTGGTAACGCAGGACCAGAGTATTCCGTTTCACGGTATAACGATTCGCCTTCTTTCTTCAATTCGCGGATGTTTTCAAAATCAACTATCTTAAGTTTGTCAATTACCACTGGTTGTTCCCAGTTATTTTGCGTCATACCAACTAAGTCAGTTGGTTCCAATGAAAGTGCGGCGTTGACAAGGATTTCGCCACGTTCGTTAATTATGAAATTGTTCTTCTGCAGCTTGATTATACCATTTTCACCAAGTACCGGAAGGCCATTATGCGTTACCAGAATACCATCTTTATTAAGTGTAAATGCGCCATTACGTGTATACCGTTCACCACGCTCTGTCATCACGGCAAAGAAACCTTTCCCATCAAGAGCTACATCAAAGGGATTTTCGGTTCGCATCAATGAGCCCTGTTCATATACTGTATATACTTCGTTTACTTCAACCCCTGTGCCTAATTTGCCAACAAATGGCATTGTGTCATAAGAACCTGCAGGTGTAATTCCTAAACCGTCATCGTTGAGCCTTCGGATAATCATATCCGGAAAAGCTTTAAACAGGGTTAAATCTTTTTTGTATGCAGTTTTATCAACATTAGCTAAATTATTGGCAATAACATCTAACCGTGCTTCTTGTGCTATCATGCCACTTGCGCCGGTATACAATCCTCGTACCATTATGGTTTTCCTCCTTTTACTCTTTGTATATCGGCACCTAAGCTCTGTAACTTTTGCTCAAAATTTTCATATCCTCTATCGGTATGGTATATGCGTCGTATTTCGGTTTTACCTTTTGCAGCTAGTGCAGCAAGTACAAGCGAAGCTCCAGCACGCAGGTCGGACATAAGAACAGGTGCAGCTTGCAATTGTCTTCCTCCTTTTACAATGGCAACATTTCCTTCTACTTCGATGTCGGCGCCCATTCGGCGTAATTCGCCTACGTGGGTGTACCTATTTTCAAAAATTGTCTCAACAACTACGCTTAATCCGGGTAATGTACACATAAGTGACATTATTGGTGCCTGAAGGTCGGTTGGGAAACCAGGATATGGCAGTGTCCTGATCATGCTGCCCTTTAAATTTTTGGAAGGTTCTATTGTAACGGAGCTATCGCTGCCTGAAATAACAAAACCCATTTCTGATAGTACATTGATACAAGCCTGAAAGTGTTCGGGAATTACATTATTGATAGTCACATTGCCACGTGTTATGGCTCCTGCAATTAAAAATGTTCCCGCTTCAATACGGTCAGGTATGATGGAATAAGTTACTGGTTTAAGCTTTTTTACACCTTTAATGATTATGCGCTCGGTTCCAATGCCTTCAATCTTTGCACCCATTTTTATAAGAAAATTGCCAAGGTCAACAACATCGGGCTCCATTGCACAATTTTCAAGTATTGTCTCACCATCAGCAAGTACAGCAGCCATCATAATGTTAGCTGTAGCGCCAACCGAGACCTTGCGCATAATAAAACGATTGCCCTTTAATTTTTGTGCCCGTGCTTTGATATAGCCATGTTCAATGGTGATGGTGCTGCCCAGTGCTTCAAAGCCTGAAAGATGAATGTCAACTGGACGTTCACCAATAGCGCAACCACCAGGAAGTGAAACATCGGCTTCGCCGCAGCGAGCCAGAAGCGGTCCCATTACATAAATGGAAGCGCGCATTGTCTTCACAAGGTCATACGGTACTTCTGCATTCTTTAATGAATTGACATGAATCTTTAATGTATTTTTTTCAGTATCAAATTCATATTCAGCACCAAGGCATTCAATTACCTTAAGGATAGTCTGAATATCCTTTAGGTTTGGGATATTGTGCAATACTGTTGTGCCCTCGGCAAGCAAACTTGCTACAATAATAGGGAGTGCTGCATTTTTGGCACCGGAGATAGTTACTGAGCCATTTAGCCTTTTACCGCCTTTAATTATATACGTATCCACAGTTTTTCCTCACATAATGATTGATTTAATTGTGAGCAGTAGTAATAATGATGTAAATTGTCAATTCAATTAAATGATTTTATTACATACTTTTCCAAGGTATTAATGAAAGCTCATGGGGAAAAAATATAATATATCGCTTCATATATTCAGGAGAGATCTGAGATTAGAAGATAACACAGCCCTGATACGTGCGTTAGAATTGTCAAACCAGGTTATCCCCTGTTTTATTTTGGATGAGAGACAAATCTACAATAACCCTTATAGGGGAGATTTTGCAATACAGTTTATGGTACAATCTTTGAAGGAATTAAACGATGATCTCAATAAAAAGGGGAGCAGGTTGTATCTGTTTAAAGGTATTGCAGAAAACGTTGTAGAAATGTTGCTACAAGAACAGAAAATCGATGCTGTATTTTTCAACCGTGACTATACTCCATTCAGTACTATGCGAGATGGAAAAATAAAAGAGATATGCGCAAAGTATGCTGTGGATTGTAACATTTATGCTGATGCACTGATGAATGAACCTGAAATGGTAGTCAAGCTAGATGGCATGCCATATATCATTTTTACTCAATACCTTAAAAAAGCCAGAATGTTTCAGGTTAATCAGCCCCATAAAAATAAATATAGTAATTATTATAATGCAAAAATAACACTAGAAAAGCATCATGATATTTTAAATACAATTATTGTTAATAAAAATCCACATACATTTTTAAAAGGTGGTAAGAAGGAAGCATTACAGCTATTATCAAAAATTGCTGATTTACAAAATTATAGTGAAACACGAAATTTCCCTGCTTTACAGGGAACAAGTTTATTATCCGCGCATATTAAGTTTGGGACTGTTTCAATACGCCAGGTATATCATGCAGCAAATAAATTTTTACGACAACCAGATTCATTTATTACTGAATTGTACTGGCATGATTTCTTTACATCAATTGCGTATCACTTCCCTCATGTATTTGGTGGAGCATTTCATAAAAAATACAATGCCCTGCAATGGTCAAATGATAAAGAAAAGTTTGAGCTATGGGCACATGGACTTACAGGATTCCCAATTGTTGATGCAGGTATGCGACAGCTCAACACAACAGGCTTTATGCATAACAGGGTACGCATGATTGCAGCAAGCTTTTTGGTAAAGGACCTGCATATTGACTGGCGGTGGGGCGAGCAATATTTTGCAACAAAACTTATCGATTATGATCCTTGTATTAATAATGGAAATTGGCAATGGGCTGCATCAACAGGGTGTGATGCACAGCCTTTTTTTAGAATTTTCAATCCATGGCTTCAGCAAAAAAAGTATGATCCTGAATGTAAATATATAAAACGGTGGATTCCGGAATTACAATCACTTCCTGCAAAAGTTATACATAAATGGTATGAGGCAGATATTAACTGTGATTACCCTAAGCCAGTGGTTGACCATGTTAAGGAAGCTCATATCGCAAAGCGAATGTATAGAAAAGTAAATGCAAAGTGATAGCCAGTATATTTTAAATATATATTTTGATTATTTTTTGTATAAAAAGCTATTGGGACAAAACATGATATATATCCGTTACAAAACATACACTATAATCAGTGAAATAGTTCAATTTAGATACCTATTGTATTGCCAAAATTATTTATTTTGCATAATTTGAAAAAAAATACTTGCAATATTTTGGGAAGATGGTTAGTGTAGTAAAAAATGAGTGATAACTCACTCATTTTAAATAAATATGAAAATATTAGTATATGTCGTTTAACCATAGTTGGATAAGTACATGGTGAAGAGTAGAAATAATTTGAAATATTTGTACATTATATCTTAAGGGGGTATTATGAAAATTGGTGTGCCAAAAGAAATAAAAGTTAAAGAAAACAGAGTAGCTCTGACACCATCTGGGGTTAATGCTCTGGTAGCTCATGGTCATTCCGTATTTGTAGAATCCCATGCAGGTGAAGGTTCTGGTTTTACGGATGAGGAATATATCAAAGCGGGTGCAAAGATCATTAAAGATGCAAATGATGTGTGGGCTGAAGCTGATATGATAATAAAGGTGAAAGAGCCATTAGGACCAGAATTTGATAGAATGAAAGAAGGGCAAATAATCTTTACATATCTTCATCTGGCCGCAGATGAGGCATTGACGGTTGAATTATTGAATAAAAAAATTATTGGTGTTGCATACGAAACAATACAATTAGATGATGGTAGTCTTCCTCTTTTAGCGCCTATGAGTGAGGTTGCAGGCAGGCTTTCAATACAGATGGGCTGTATGTGTCTTGAGGCAAAAAATGGTGGTGCAGGTATATTGCTTTCCGGGGTTGCAGGTGTTCCACCAGCAAAAGTTACTATAATAGGTGCAGGGATTGCCGGGACCAATGCGTGCCATTTAGCTGTGGGAGTTGGTGCTGAAGTTGCTATCCTTGATATCAATGCACAGCGTTTGAGGTATATGCAGGATATTTTTAAGGGAAGAGTAATAACTGTAATGTCAAACAAAGCAAATATTTGGGATTTTGTAACAAAGGCAGATCTGGTAATAGGTTCAGTGCTGATACCTGGCGCCAAAGCTCCAAAATTAATTACACGTGATATGCTTAAAGCTATGAGAAAAGGTTCTGCATTTGTTGATATAGCAATTGATCAAGGAGGATGTGCTGAAACAAGCAAACCTACAACACATGACGATCCTATTTACATTGAAGAAGGGGTGGTCCATTACTGTGTTGCTAATATGCCAGGTGCGGTTCCACGAACTTCAACGTATGCATTAACTAATGTAACGCTATCGTATATCATTGAACTTGCTGATAAAGGACTTGAGAAAGCTATGCGTGAGAACAAGGCACTCCATAAGGGCCTCAATGTGTATAAGGGAAAACTCACATACGACCATGTTGCTGAAGCATTTAATATGCCATATGAGAAAATTGAATTTTAATTGTATTAAATCTTTGATAATAAACTCGTTGCTAAATTTTTTGCTTGCTCTTTTGTAAGTTGTATTGTTGCCGTACCTCCACCCGGATGTGGCAGTGTCAATAAAATATTTCCTCCTATCACCTCGATTGTAAACTGCCCATCCGGCATCTTTACTTTTGGCGATAGCCAGTCATCCGCATTGAATTCTGCAATTTGTATAAGCACACCAAATGCATGTTTTGGATGAATAAAAATCTCTTTCCATACACCACCTGGATATTCGTTGTACCCAAAGTAAGGGATACCCATTTCCTCTAATTTTGCTATGGCTTTTTTTAAATCATACGTTTGTAATGTTATATGATGTACACCGCTTCCACGTGATTGCATAAATCCATCTAAAAAGCTTCCTTTGTCAGTTGGTGATATCAGCTCAATACGGCTCATATCTCCTAATGAAAATATCTGCCAGTAAAACTTTGTTCTATCATCCTTTGCCCCCACACCCGCGATGGCACCAAGTCTTTCAAAAAAGTTTTTAGCTTTCTCAAAATCTGGAACTGCAATTGATACATGGTCAATACGGGCAATCATAACACACCTCGTTATTATTATTTTTACGATGATAATGAGGTATATAGTAAAAATTTCAAATTATTTTTTAAATCGATAGCTTGGAATTAATGTTTTAATATAAAAAAAAGTTGAAAAATACAAACGTGATATTGAATATTAGTAGAATACATAAAGTTTTGTGTTGGTAAAAACAATAATTCAAATTGTAAGACTTTGGAGGGAAATTATGCATTTTGAAACAACCACCTGTGTTTCATTAAAGAATATTGCTTTATTGGATGTATATGCAAAAAAACTTAATATGCCCCTGAGATCATTGATAGTGTATTTGTTAATGTTTGCTGCCAAAAATGAAAGGAAAAAAGCAATAGCATTTAAACGAATATCTTACCGAAAACGGAATACAGAGCAGCCTTGGCGTAGATTACATCTTGTGCTTTATCAATCTGAATATGAGTTTATACTTGATGTAAAGAAGTTATGGAAGATGTCGTTGGCGCTTTGCATTGAGTTTTGCATTGAAAATGTTTTGTTTGAATTTATTGATTACTATATTGAGTGTACAAAAAGAAAAGATACCGATAACTATCTTAATTATTACCAGAATAGATCCTATACTTTTGATTTTTACCAAGAAAAAGGCATACATTGCTGCAAATTTTATTGGGGACCGCCACCACAATTGCTAAACAGCAAATTAACATTAGAATTAGCTTAATATCATATACAAAATTTACTTACTTTTAGATGGCGTGTTAACTAATCTTAAAACATAAATGTTTGACATTTATAACATATATCACTACATCAGTAACGAGCTTTTATCTATAACAATGATTTGATACGATATAGTTTATGTGCTTGCAAAAAATAGTTATACACACGAGGAATCTATGAATGAAATAATATCATTTCTTTCAAATCCCAAATCGTACAATCATTCTGTTGATACGGTTAATGTTGTACAGACACATATTTCGTATGTGTTTATTGCAAAGCCGTACGTTTACAAGCTAAAGAAGCCTGTAGATTTTGGCTTTTTAAATTTTGTGTCATTTGAAGATAGGAAATTTTATACATTTGAAGAATACAGACTCAATTCTCGTATCAGCCCTGAAATATATCTTGGCGTAGTTGCGATTGTCAAAGATGGCGATTCACTCAGGTTGGTGGAGGAAGGTAACTTTGATGAACGCAGCGTTGTTGCATATTGCGTCAAGATGAAATATATTGATGATATATATTCGCTGAAACATATAATCAGGCACAAGCTCGATACCAATTTGCTATCGCTCATAGCCCAAAAGATTTACGCTTTTCATAAAAGTGCGGATAATACAGAAGGCTTACAGGGCTTTGGCGGCATCAAAGAGATAAGCAAAAACTCACTGGAAAATTTTGACCAGATTGAAAAATATATAGGGGCGATAGTTACTGCGGATGATTATGACTTCATGCGAAACTGGACCGAGAATTTCATAACACAGCACACAGCGGTATTTGAAAACCGCAACGCTGGGGGGTTTGTGCGCGATTGTCACGGTGACCTCCACTGTGAACATATTTACTATAAAGATGGTGCAATAATCATTCTTGACTGCATTGAATTCAATAAGCGATTTAGATATATAGATACAATTTCGGATATTGCATTTCTACTCATGGATTTAGATATCAACGGAAAAAAAGAAGAATCAAATCGACTGTGCGCACAGTACATTCAGCTTTCAGGAGATTATGATGGTGTGCTGCTTTTGCCCTTTTACAAGGCATATCGTGCAATGGTACGGGCAAAAATAAATAGCTTTCAATCAGACAATGAAGGAATAACTCAAAAAGAAAGAGATGGTTTTGTGCAAAAGGCTTCGCAATATTTTCAGCTTGCAAAGCAATATATGCAACAGCGTAGTAATGGTATTGTTTATACAGTATTTGGCAACATTGGTAGCGGTAAAAGCACTATAGCCATGGAATTGGCTGCACTTACAGGAGGTGTAGTTATTAATTCTGATGCGGTGCGAAAGAAATTAGCTGGCCTTGATATTTTTGATAATGCAAAAGCAAAAGTTGGAGAAGGTATTTACAATCCAGAAATGACTGAACGAGTTTATTTAACAATGAAACAAAAAGCCTTGGCGATAGCTCAGAAAGGAAACCCCGTGATCCTTGATGGTACTTTTTACAGTAAAAAGCTGCGAAATGATTTTTATCAGTTTTTCCAGGATAAGGGGATTGCTATGCATTTTATTTTTGCAGATTGCTCCCAAGATGAACTTATAAGAAGAATTGAGAAAAGGCAAAAGGATGCATCAATTTCAGATGCAACTGTAGAAACATTTATGCAGTTAAAGGATAGGTTTGAAAATCCTGATGAAGATGAACCAGAAGTTTATAAAATTAATACAGAAACAGGTATAGATGATATATATCATCAATTGAAGAATCTCTTTTTTATAGAAAATTGATGAGTAATATGGGTTTGATTGTTAATGTTATATTAATATTTCATTGTTACATGTTGATACTACAAATTTTGACAAGTTAAATACTTTATTAAAAGAAGTAAAACTTGGTCAAACTAATATTATTATAGACAATTGGGGTGAACAAAACGAGTTAGTTCCGCAATACTATATGTTGCTTTAATTATTTTATAAAGAAAGCATTCATGAATTTCTCATCCATTACGAAATGCGTTTTGGGTTATTATGATCATTAAAAGAATTAAAGGAATTTGACCAAATATATAGCCGAATTATAAGATTCTTTGAAATATTTTTCTGATAAAAAGCTTACATATATCTATTGGAATAATATAATAATAAAAAAATTTCAGATACTGGTACTTTCATTATACAAAAAATACAGGAATATCGCATGAATTTGTAAATGATGATGAGATATATTCAAATGAGAAATTCTTGAACAAATATATTGATTTAATGATACAGCACTATCCTGCCAATAAATATGGTTATGCTAATAAAAAATTTATGTATTGTAGAAATTAAGAAATATGATAAAATTCTAGAATATTATTTTAAGGCATATGAAATTGATAGGGAAGATCTTTTAGAGTTTTCAATATTGGATTGATAGTTCGACAATAATAATTATTAATTAATCATAATGTAAAGACAATTTTTTAAAAAAATTATTACAATCGGTGGAAATAAATATTATATTAACAAAGTATAAGTGTAGTATTGAAGTATTTAGCAAACAAAGTTAGTGGTGATGATATTGTTTAATAATTAGTTAATTGGAATATATAAAATTTCTCCTGGGTGAATAAAATCTGGTTGGGTGATATTGTTAATCGTAATAATAGTTGTTGGACTTGCTCTGTAGCGCTTTGCAATTTTTGATAAGGTTTCCCCTGATTTCACTTTATGTGTCTTAATAGATGTAAATTTGAGTGTGTAAATTTGGTCTTTATATTCTTCTATTTTTTCCTTACTGCCTTTTGGCAAAAGAAGAATATAATTTCGCTCTTTAGGTGGGGTTATTTCTCTTTTGAGTTGAGGATTGTATAGCTTTATAACTTCAGAAGGTATATTGCATTTTTCCGTGAGTAGATTGATTCTTACAGGGTAGCGCAACTGCACCATTTCAATTTCATACTCAATATCAGGTTTCAGTAAATCCTGTTCTATTGAAAACAGTTCAGGATATTTGTAAATAAGCACTAACGCTGCATAACGGTATACATATTCAGCTGTTTCTTTTCGTAGCACTCCTGCTTCAATGAGGTCATAAAAGTGGTGATAGCCATTTGCTCTCATTGTACGGGATAGATATCCACAGCCGCCATTATATGCAAGAAGAGCAAGTTCCCATGAGTTGAATGTGTTATATAAATGGTTAAGATGTCGTAGTGCGGCATTTGTTGATTTTACTATATCACGGCGTTCATCAACAAATTCATTAATTTGCAAACCCAGAACCTTTGCTGTAGAAGGCACAAATTGCCATATTCCCACTGCATTACTTTTAGAGACAGCATAGGGATTAAATGCACTTTCAAGCAATGGAAGTAATGCTATATCTTCAGGGATGCCATCATATTGTTGCATTTGTTCCTTAATTAAAGGCATATAAAGGTGGGAACGTTTTATGGCATTTATAGTATATTCCCTCCCTTTAGTAAGATAGATGTATAAAAACTTTCTTACATCGGGAATCCTGCAAATAGACAAATCACTAATAGCAGCGAATAAATCTTTTCCCTCTAATTTTGGTAAAAATATGCTGTCGTTATCTGGGTTGTAGTTGATTGCATTCAGCAATCCTTCTTCAGAATAGGAAGGATCTGAATACAGTTCTAGCAAATTTTTACAGAAAAGTTTTGTGTCGACCAACCCAATAACTATGATGAAAAGTAGTAAATATGAAATATAATGTAATTTTTTCATCCGCTATATTAGTTTTATTTTGAAAAAATATTATATGCAAAATAGTATGAACATAATATAAAAAATAGTAAATAATATGAATCGTATACAATCATAGCAATCATAGAAGAGGATGTCAAAAAAAATTGCACAACCAAAGAGGTTATGTGTTTATATTATAAATGGATTTTTATTCATTCTGTTGTATTTTAGAATACTGAAATTTATATATATTTTAATAAACAATAAATAAAAAGTGATGGACATTATTCAATGAAATAATTATATTTAGCAGAACAGTATAAATTAGTAGAAGGTTGAACTGTATGGACCAGCTGATTGAGAATATTGGTAAAAAGATACAATATTTCCGCAAAAAAAATGATATTACGTTAAAAGAATTAGCTGAAAAGATACATGCAACACCAAGCCTTATTAGCCAGATAGAGCATGGCAAGGCAAATCCTTCGCTGGCAACATTAAAAGCAATTGCAGATGTATTCAATGTGCCCATTGGTTTATTTTTTGAAAATGATGTAAAAAGAACAGCTCCTTCTCCAGTTATACGTAAAAATACCCATAGGCGCCTGCTTACTGATGGAAATGTTTCATACACGTTATTGAATCCAGATTCTAATGAGATGGAGGTCATCTTAATTGATTTCCCGCCTGGTGCATCAACAGGCGAGGAACATTATCACCATGATGGATATGAAGTGGGATACATAATCAAAGGTGAATTGACTGTAACACTTGAAGATAATGAGTATGTATTACAGCAAGGGGACAGCATTTCGTTTAAAAGCCTCAGGCCTCATAAGATTAAAAATCATACTTCGCAGTCAACTTTAGCACTCTGGGTAAACTTGGTTCCATGGATTTTTGTTAAATGAAATGAATAATAATGTTATGACTACTAACACTAACATAAACACCAATACTAACACAAACGCCAGTTCAGATAATCAGGCTGCTATATATACAAGAACAAAATTAAAGCTATCGATTGTGCATATGACACTGGAACTGGTACTATTAGGCATTGGTGCCTTTACCATTTCTGAGCCATTATACCAGTTACTATCGCCGCTAATACAAAATGAATATCTATTACTTTTAGCATTTTTTACTGGCTTTGGTGCGTTATTATCAGTTTTTCTTTTTCCTCTTGAATTTTATCAAAGTTATATTGTGGAACATAAATTTGGGCTTTCAAATCAGACGATTACTAGTTGGTTCATCGAGGAATTAAAATCATTGCTTGTTTCAGCAATAATTGGTCTTCCACTTGTGTTATTGTTTTACTATTTCATTAAAGCAACACCTCTTTGGTGGTTATATTTTGCTATTGTAGTTTTTGTAGTTGCCATAATGCTGGCAAAAATTGCTCCAGTTATAATTTTCCCGCTATTTTATAAATTCACACCTATTGATAATGAAGAATTAAAAAACACATTAACTCAATTAATGAACAAACATGGATTACGTGTTTCTGGGATTTTTGTGTTTAATATGAGTAAGGATACCAAAAAAGCAAATGCAGCATTCACAGGGTTGGGTAAAACTCGAAGAATAATATTAAGCGATACAATGCTAAATGAATTTAGCTTAAGCGAAATAAAAACAGTATTTGCACATGAACTTGGACATTATGTGCATAAACATATAGTTAAGAATATAATGTTAAGTGGAATCATAATTATTGTTTTATTTTATGTATGTTCGTATTTGTATGAAATAACATTGCACAGTGCTGGTTATTCACACAGATATGATATACAGGCCATGCCAATACTTGCTTTTTATCTTTCTGTTTTAAGCTTATTGCTTATGCCGCTCCTCAATACCCTTTCGCGGTATTATGAAAAACAGGCAGACAAATATGCACTCAAAATAACTGATGATCCTGAATCGTTTATTTCAACAATGGAAAAGCTTGCTGCCATGAATCTTTCGCAAAAGGAGCAACATCCAGTGATAGAATTCTTCCTTTATAGCCATCCAACAATTGCCAAACGGATTGCATTAGCAAAGAACTACAGGTTGATCTCTGCGTGATTGTATTGTTCCAATGATATATGCGTGTTCGCCGTGTTGAGTAAGGATCTTTATAAGTGTCTCGGCTTCATTTTGTGCTACAACACACATCATGCCTACACCCATATTAAATGTTGTGAACATTTCCTTTTCTTCAATTTTTCCTTCACGTTGTAGTATTTGAAATATTGGTGGAACAGGAAATGATTTTTTTTCAATATATGCAGCAGTATTGTGTGGCAATATACGGGGGATATTCTCGTAGAAACCCCCGCCAGTAATATGAACCAGCCCCTTAATAGTAACTGTCTCCAATGCTTTTAAAATTGGTTTTACGTAAATTCGTGTTGGTTCTAGCAAAACTTCGCCTAATGGTTTGGGGAGGTCATCAAATTTTGTTGTGATGGTATATTTTTTTATATCAAAAAGTAATTTGCGTACAAGAGAATAGCCATTGGAATGAATCCCGGATGAAGCGACGCCTATAATCACGTCGCCAGGTTGAATTGTGCTCCCATTGATGATACGCTGCTTGTCAACCACACCAACGCTAAAACCCGCTATATCGTAATCGTCTGGTTGCATAACGTTAGGGTGTTCAGCAGTTTCGCCACCTATGAGGGCACAATCTGCCATTTTGCAGCCTGTGGCAATGCCAGTAATTACATCAACAAGCACATCTTCGTGAAGCTTGCCACATGCCAAGTAATCCAGGAAAAATAATGGTTTTGCACCTGTAACTACAATATCATTTACACACATTGCAACGGCATCAATGCCAATGGTTGTATGTATGTTCATCATTTGCGCAATTTTTAATTTTGTTCCAACTCCATCGGTACTGGATACCAGTACTGGTTCATTATATTGTTTAAATGTGGCATCAAACAGCGCTGCAAATCCACCAATATCAGTTAAAACTTCTTTTGTAAAAGTATCCTTTACTATTGTGCTTATTCTTTTTACAAACCTGTTGCCACCTTCAACATCAACCCCTGAATCTTTATATGTTATACCCATAATGACCTCTTTATGCTTTAATGAAAAATATTGAATGGTTAATTATGATTGGTGAATTCTAAATGGTAAATCATCATTTTTAATGATTATTAAAAAAAATTGCCATATTTGGTATTTTACCTCTTGCATGATAATTGAAGAATAAATATTGCTAAAATCAGTTAAGGCAATTTGTCAATAAAGAAAAATTATAAAACATACAGATAGTTATTAAAAATGTTTTTTAAGGAAAAAAGCCAAATTATACATAATTTTATATATAATTTATTGCTTGCAATTAAATCATAGATATTATCATATTGTAATATAATGTGACACAATATTTAATTGCTGAGTCACATAAAATTGAAATAAGTTATGTGGGGATAAAGAGTATGTAGTAAACTATACTCCTATGACCCAATAACGTATATAATTGCAATAGGGGGAGGTTTTGTATGAAAGATGCTAAAAAAGATCAGTTATGTTTGGAAAGATATAAAGAATTGCTTCCAAATCTTGCAGATTATGTTGCCTTATATGCCAAAAAAAAGCCAAAGGAGATAGCTATTATTGAACATAATACTGGCGAAAAGGTAACCTGGAAGCAATTTAATACATCAGTGTCGGCCTTTGCTGCAAAGCTACTTTCAATTGGATTGAAAAAAGGCGATATAGTGGCAACCAGCCTGCCTTTGCTAAAAGAACACATCTATTTGATGTATGCATGTTACCGTATTGGCGTTATTGTGGCTCCACTGGATTTGAGGCTTAAAACAAAAGAAATTCAATACTGCTTGGATAGAATGAAGCCCAAGGCTTATTTTTTCCTTGGCAAAACTCCTGTTGCAGATTTCAGACCAATGATATCAGAAGTAATGAAATCATCTCCATATGTACAGTACTGGGTTCAGTTTCAAAAAGAACCAGAATTTATTATGGATGGGGCTGTTGGCATTACTGAATTTGTAAAAGATATTAAAAAGGTATTTATAAAGAGTTTGTTGACGGGAAGCGTTAAGAAAGCCCGCAAAAAAGTAGATAAACGCGATGCATGTTTAATAATTTTTACAACAGGTTCTACAGGTTCGCCCAAACCTGCATTGCTGTGTCATGAAGGTATACTTGTACAGAACATTGGTTTGGCTGTTGGGTTTGAATTGCAGGAAAGTGATAGATTCCTGGTTAACCTACCACCTTCACATGTTGGATGTACTACTGAACAGTTAGCCACTACTATTTATGGGGGAGGTACTTCGGTAATTTTGCATATTTTTGATCCTAAATTAAGCCTTGAAGCTATACAGGCTCACAAGGTTACTTGCATTGGACAGATCCCAGCCTTGTTTAACATGGAATGGCTGTTGCCAAATTATAAGGATTATGATTTATCAAGTTTGCGATTTGCTATCTATGGCGGACAGGCAGTTTCAAGGGAATTCCTTGTAAAAATGAAGTCTATGGCACCGCGGATTGGTACAGGCTTGGGTCTAACGGAAACTTCAGGATTCTGTACATACACTGATGTAAATGCTGATGTTGATGAGATAGCTCAGGGAATTGGTTATGATATGCCGCTGTGTCCAATTAGCATACGAGAACCCATGAATGCTGATGGTTCTGCAGGAAGAGAAAAAGCAAAAGGCGAGATTGGTGAGATTTGTTTCAGTGGGCCGCAGATTTTTTTGGGCTATCTTAACGACCCTGAAAACACCAGAAAGACGATCTCAAAAGAAGGCATATGCTATACCGGCGATTTAGGATACTATGATGAAAAAGGATTACATTTTGCAGGCAGGTCAAAGCTTGTTATTAAACCCAAAGGCTATCAGGTATATCCTGACGACGTTGAGCACCATATTAGTGAAAAGCTGAAAGGCAAAGTGAATATGGTTGCTGTTGTAGGTGCCGAGCATGATATATATTCTGAAGCTATTATTGCATTTGTTGAACCTCTGCAGGGTGTGGAAGTAACACCTGAAGATGTGATGAAGGCATGTGAAGATATATCAGCATATTCAAGACCTTCACACGTTGAAATTGTCAAACCAGGGCAGTTTCCTCTGAACAGGGTTGCAAAGACTGACTATGTATTATTAAAAGAAGAAGCAAAAAAGATAGTAGAAAGATTGCGCAGTGAAGGAAAATGGGATAAAGCAAAATAGTAATAATTAGTTTGGGATTTTGTAAATGAGCATTTTATTGTAGTTAGAATGTTGCATTTAGCTACAGGGACTGTCTAGAAAATGCTTACATGATAAATTTTGTAAAGATTTAATTTGGTATTGTGCTCGTTGTAATACAAAGTGTTAAATATTTGGCACACTTACCTAAGTAGGCATACCATAATTTATTTGGAAACCACTTTTTAGACAGCCCTTTTTTAATCCTTTTTTTAATTTTCCCAAGAAAAACGGTTGCAAAATATTTTTAAATATATACTATATTATTACAACTGAACTTTTTTAAAATCTTTACACGGGTTATAATGTATTATGGAACGTGCTGATATATGGTATTGTACGGATAATGACAAAGGCAAAGAAATCTTTGCTGCATTAAAGATATTGGGATTAAATATAACGCTTATTGAAAGCAGAAACTTTTCCTCGTGCAACATTGTTCCTTCACGGATAAATATATTCATAATAGATCTAATTAATAGTGATATTCCAGAAATTTTGGCAATGATCCGAAAGGATGAGCGAATCCATAAATTTTTAAAATATCTTGTGTTATATAAAAAACAAATTCGCAAAGCTTCTCATCTTGCCTCAGATTTAATGCATCTTGAAATTTTATCACGTCCATTGCAAAAACGTGAATTTTCATTATTATTGGAAAAATCAATTATTGTAGAACGCTATAAAGAAATGCTACATATGTTTTCACATGAGGCTACAGAAAGAATGGAAACTTATTCCAATTTACTTGATATCAATAGAAAAGAATCTTTTTTTGATGAAAAAGAAAAGAATATTTTTGAAAAAACTTCTTATTTTATGAATAAAATTAAAACGCAACTCCAATATTGAGACCCAAAATATTCACATAGCTAGTATACC
>JAOAIH010000004.1 GCA_026414805.1 Spirochaetota bacterium
CTTCACGATATACATGTGGCAGGGTATGCTTTCCAAATTTGCTAATGCCGATATGGGCAATTGAGGGCTATCCTGTGCTACAGGAATCCAGTGCAAAGCCATGGGGTAGGCTTAATGCCAATTATACCATGATGGTTCTAAGGCAGGAAGTGTATTCAAAAAACCTTAAGGACATATCGCAGGCAAGTAGTTTCCCCCGGGATTGGCCTGCAGGAATGGTACCGTATCTATACGGGGGACTTTTTGTTGAATTCTGTATACGTAATTATCCTGAAAAAAATTTCAGTGAAATATTTAAAGAAAATGCAGATAATATCATACCTTTTTTAATGCAAAAAAATTTCAATGATGTATACGGGGCACAAGTGTATCAACTATGGCATTTATGGCAGAAAGAATTAATAAACGAGATGAATTATAAAATATCGGAAATTAAAAAACGTGGGATTTCGGATTATACAGTATTGACTAAAACAGGCTTTTATACAAGTTTTCCTCGATTTGATAACGATAATATTATTTTTGTTTCTATGACAAATAGAGAAAAGCCATCCCTTATGAAATATGATAGTAAGTTAAAAACGTTTTCGCGTTTGGCATTTGTGAACATGCCTAATAGCCTTTGTATTAGTAATGATAATATAATTGTAAGTGATTTAGAATATTATCAATCATTTGATTTGTTCAGAGATGTATTTGTGTATAATACCACTTATTCCCAAAAAACAAAGGGTTTGCGTGTTCACTACATTGAACCAGTTAAAAATGGGTACATAGCCATTATATATGATAAGGGCACATATTCTCTGGTACAACTTGATACTTCATTTTCATTACAAAAGTATTTTATACGCAATACACCAATGCAAATTTCATATTTACGGGTTTTGCCCGATAGCTCTAAAGCAGTGTTCAGCATTGTGCATAATGGGTTTAGCGACATTGCACTGTATGATCTTGCTACGCAGGAAGTAGTACTTCTGACTAATGATTCATATGTAGATATACATCCAGCATTTCATCCTGATGGCAAACGAATTGTCTTTTCATCCGACAGGGATGGCGTGTTTAATCTGTACGAAATAAACCTTGTTACCAAGAAACTATCTCGTATAAGCAATGTTGTGGGCGGTGCGTTTTTCCCCGACATAAGCCCTGATGGCACTACAATTGTATTTTCTTCATACGAAGCCAATGGATATAACATTGCACTGATGCCCTATAAAGCCGGGCAATCACAGGAGCTATCGCCACAACCATTTACTATACAACATAATGAAAAAAAAGAATTAGCACAACAATCTTATAACCCACTTTATTCTGTGTTTGCGCCCTGGTGGTGGCCATATCTCTATACCGAAGAATTGTATACAGATAAATATGACAATCATGTAGGTTTTTATACGTCGGGTAACGATACGTTGTACCGGCATAGTTATTCGTTGGGGCTTGATTATGCATTTGTACAAAAAAGGGTAACACTTGCTTTTGATTATATTTATTCAGGATTGTATCCTGATGTTTTTATTGGATATACAGATGAAAGCATTTTGCTTGATGATACATTCCCATGGGAAGTGCCGGACGAAGTGTCTTACGTGCGAAGAACCATGGAAAAAAAGCTGGCAACAGGGATTTCACTGCCATATCAAAAATTTTATAACTTCAATCAACTGGTTTTGTATTATACCTATGAAAAAACAATGATTGATGAATATTACAGGAATGTAGGAATTATTACACATGATACAGTGCTTGCTGCAGCCCATGCGGCTTTTTTACATGATGCTACATACACAGGAAGCTGGTCAGTAAGCAAAGAAAATGGGATGATTGTAGAAGCGTATGCTGATATGTACCATGCCAAGCTTGCTTCAGATGTTTCGTATGCTAAAGTACGTGGCGGTGTGTATTATTTTATAAACGGTTTTAGCAATGATGTAGTGGCAGTGATACTTCGTGGTGGGTATGCACATAATGCACCATATTATCTTTATCCGTATAATGTGGGGCGGTATGCCAAAGGGGAAAGCCAGAGCATCCCGTATGATGAAGATGCATACAGCATGAGGGGTTTTGCCAAGGATGCATATTATGGTAACAGGCTTGCAGTGGGTGTTGTTGAGTATCGTATTCCATTATTTCAAAGGGATATTGGGTACAAGATGATGCCTCTTATGTTCAGGGATATATGGTTGACACCATTTGTGGAGTATGGCAATATATGGATTAATTCAACATCCTTTGATGATTTTAAGTACAGCGTTGGAACACAGCTGCATATACGCTTTACCGCAGCCTACTGGGCTGATATTGAAGGGTTTGCTGGCATAGTTAAGGGATTTGGCCAATATGGTGAAGTGCAGGTTTATTTTGGCATAGCGACAGTTATGGAAGGTGCTCTAAAGCAGCACAATACCATCCAAAGAGTGATACATTAAAGTGAGATTTATAAAAAAGCGATAACTATTTGGATATGAAATATATTTCTGGATTTAAACCATTATGAATACTGAAAGCCTTTATCAGGCATTAAACCAGGGTTTATTACAGGAGCGTTATGCAATAATACACCGCAATATAGCAAAAAATAAAGTATTAATAGAAAAATGGGGAGGGTTGCAGAAGGTTGTTTCGCTTTTATCAGGCAAACATGTTGTGGTGTGTGGTGCAGGTAGTAGTTTGAGTGAAGCCATAAAGGTGTTAAAAAAATATCAATACAGAAAAGATCTTGTTATTATTGCTACTGATATGGCTTACCGACCGTTACTGCTTGGTGGAGTACAACCACATTTTTCCATTTCATGTGAAATTATGCCTGTTTCATATTATGCTTTTTTGCCAACTTCATCATGTCATCTGCTGGCATTTAGCGGTGTAAGTGCTAATACCCTCTCCACATGGAAGGGAAAAATCAGCTTTTATAACTGGATGATATATGAAAAACCCTTTGATGCATTATGGAAGCTTGCAGGGGAGCATTTAGGGTACGTGGCCACAGCCAGTATTGTAACAACGCAGGCAATATCGCTGGCATTGGGCTGTTCTATTGCTTCGTTAACAATGGTAGGTAATGACCTGGCTTTCAAGGATATCTATTACACACAGAATACCGTTGTAAGTGAAAGGTTTATGCTCAATTACTGCAGATATTCAACAGCCAATTCAAATGATTATGCAATGATTCATAAAAAGAAAATGTACATGGTTAAGCGCAGAGAGTCGATATATTATACAGACCACCAGTTTTTAGCAGCAAAACAGTGGCTGGAAAACCTTTTTACCAGGGTTTCGGTGCCTGTATATGATTGCAGTATCCCTGGCTGTAGCGAAAACAGGGTTGTCAAAATGCATATCAGCAAGGTTATGGGGACGATATATCCTGAAAAAAGAATTCAAAAGCGAGGAAAAAAATGATCACATTGCATAAAATTAATGGTGAAGAATTTATTCTGAATGCAAATCATATAGAGACAATAGAAGCAAAACCTGATACAACCATAACACTAATTAACGAAAAAAAATATCTGGTAAAAGAAACAAAGGATGAGGTATTAGCAAAAGTCTATGAATATTATAAAAAAGTACTAACACAGAAGTAATTATTGAATTATTTTAAAATTTTAACCGAAAATTGTTAATAAGAATACATGTATGAATTGAATCCCTTTTAGGAGGGCTGCAAAATTATGGATCTTGCTACCGTTATAGGGTTAATAGTTGGTTTTACAAATATAATAATGGGAATAATTTTTGCAAAAGGCAATCCGTTGCTTTTCTTTGATATACCGTCAGTATTTATTACAGTAGGTGGTTCGTTTTGTGCACTGCTCATATCCAATCCATTAAGTAAAGTATTGGGGATATGGAAAGTAGCAAAGCATGCATTTTTTCCGCCAAAATACAACCCCAATGAGCTGATAATCACATTAGTATCTTTTTCTGAAAAAGCACGTCGTGAGGGTTTGCTGGCCTTAGAAGATGACCTTGATGAACTTGATGATCAGTTTTTACGCAAAGGTATTCAGCTTGTAGTTGATGGTACTGACCCTGAATTGGTGCGACGTATAATGGAAACAGAGCTTGAAAATATAATGGCTCGCCATGATGAAGGAAAAAAGCTTTTTGATGACTGGGCCACCTATGCTCCGGCTTTTGGTATGATTGGAACGCTTTTGGGTCTTGTTCTTATGCTGGTAAATATAGAAGACAAATCGGCAATTGGACCTGGTATGTCGGCTGCTCTTATTACTACATTTTACGGTGCTATCATGGCATACCTGGTTTTATATCCAATTTCGGCAAAACTTGGTTATATTAATAACCAGGAAATCTTGATGAAGCTTATCATGATAGAAGGGACTTTATCAATTCAGTCCGGTGATAATCCAAGAATAGTTAAGGATAAACTTGTTTCATTCTTGGATCCAAAGATGAGGGAAGCTATCACTAGTGAGGTTGGAGATTAATGGCAAAAAGAAAAAAATTAGAACTCCCACCGCCACCACCGTGGCTTACCAGCTGGGGGGATTTGAATACGCTCCTTTTGACATTCTTTGTCATGATGTTTGATATTTCACCAATCATTGGGCAGGATTTTAATCTTGTTTTGTCTTCTTTTAAAGGCTCCCTTGGTATGATGCAGGGTGGATATTCACTTGCTCGAGGCAGAATGGAGGAAATTGGCCTCAATATGCTCAACCTACCTTCAAGCGAACAGGGAAGAGCTCTGGCAAAGATGCTCAAACGAGCGGTTGAAGCGTTTAAACCGGAAATACAGGCAAAAAAGGTAAGAGTGCGTGAGGATGAAAGGGGGCTCGTTATTACTCTGTCAAGTGATGCATATTTTGAAGCAGGAAGTGCAAAGCTTAAAGACGATATTATTCCAGTATTGAAAAAAGTTGCATTAATCATAAAATCGATGCCTAATTATGTGAGAATAGAAGGCCATACCGATAACAGGCCTGTTCCACCACGAGGTCTGGAAGAAGGATATGCCACTAACTGGGAACTGTCTTCAGCACGGGCGGTTAATGTGTTGAGATATCTCATAGAAGAAACTGGTGTTAATCCAAAACAGATGTCCGCAGTTGCATTTGGTGAGTACAGACCAATAGACGATAATAATACTCCAGAAGGCAGGGCATATAACCGAAGAGTTGAGATAGTTATATTAAGAGATAAAGGTATTGCTGAGCCAACAACACCAGAAATTGCAAGGCCATTACCAGATGAAGAATGGCGGTAGAATGGAGTAATAAAAGGATTTTATAACAAAATGATGAAAAAAATTGATACATTTTAGTGACATAATCATAAATTAATTGACTTTTTTAATTAATATAGTATTATGTCGATAAATTTAGTATAACAATTAACCAACAATGTTTGTTTAGATTTTATTGATGTAATACTAAATACTTAATGAAAATAAAACTTGTTGGTGAGGTATAGCGCATGGGTGATGAAGAACGGGTCAATGTTGAGGAGATAGAGGAGCAGGAAAAACCTGAGGAGGCTAAAGCTGCTGGTGCCTTTGAGACTTCCCGGATAATAAAGATTTTACTGTATGTAGCGGGTGCTATATTGTCTATTTTTATCATCATTGGCATTTCATATCTGGTTGCCAAATATGTACAGGAACAGCGTTACCAGCGTGAGCAGGATATAGTTTTGGCTCCTCCTCCGCCACCGTTGGCTCATTTTGATATGCCATCGTTTTCTATCACTACCAATGACCCGGAACCACATTTTGCTAAAATAACAATATCATTAGGGTATGAAGAAAACGTTGAACTGAATGCAGAGCTGGTTCAGCGCACACCTCAAATGCAGCATGTGGTTAATATTCTTTTACGTGATAAATCGTATGAAGAATTAAATTCGGTTGAAGATACTGTTAATCTTGCTGAAGAAATTAAAGCTCATATAAATGTTTTGCTGCTAAAAGGTAAGATTAAAGAGGTATATTTTAGAGAATTTGTTGTAAATTAGCGTAATGTTTTGTATTATTAATTTATGAAGTTAATGTGTTCTGAATTTTATGCGTAAGAATTAATAACACTGGAGGAAACAATGGGTGACGGTTCATTGTCCCAGGATGAAATAGATGCCCTGTTGCAAGGCGCTGATGATATGCTGTCGGGCACAGCACGGGTGCCAGCTGGAGATTTTGCTCCTGCACAGGCTGCATTATCGCCAGTAGAAAGAGAAGCAGTAGCTGATTTTTTGAACAGCAGCATGGGCAGTGTAATGCCTGCATTGTCTGGTTACTTGGGAAAAAATATAATTATAGGAAATGCGCTAGTTGAAGTTAAAAACGCTGATCAAGTGCGTGCAGATTTTCCAAAACAATATGTACAGGTTGTAGTTAACTTTTCGGGTGGTGTAAACGGCAGAAATGTAATTTTGCTGTCAATGAATGATGCTGGTGTTATTTCATCTTTGATGATGGGTGACGATACAGGGGCTCCACCTGCAACACTGACGGATGCTCATCAGAGTACATTGCAGGAATTTGTAAGCCAGATGCTATCTACAATAGCTACACAATTAAGCAATAAAATTGGAAAAGGAGTTAACACAACTGCACCTGATTTAAAAATTGTTCAGGGGAATATTGATGTTCCTGGAACTCCTGATGTGGTAAAGGTCACATACAATCTCACAATACAAAATTTAATTAACTCCAAGATGTATCACTTGATGAATATTGAACTTGCAGGTGAAATTGCGCGTGGTTCGTATGTACCGCAGATGCCGCAACCAGAATATAGGCCGGAACCATCCCAACCACGGACATCGCAGGTTGGGATAAGCCCAGTGAGGTTCCCTCCTTTAGGAGAGGGGTTGCAGTCAATACCGACTGGTAATATTAACCTGTTGCTTGATGTACCAATGACTCTTACAGTAGAGTTGGGAAGGACACGGCAACTGGTAAAAGACATATTAGGTTTGGGTGAGGGTTCAATTATTGAGCTTGATAAGCTGGCTGGTGAGCCTGTTGATTTACTTGTTAATGGCAAACTTATAGCGCGTGGTGAGGTTGTTGTTATAGATGAAAATTTTGGCGTACGTGTAACTGATATTGTAAGCCCGGCTGAACGTATTGCAAAAATGCAGTCGTAATATAATCGTTTTCAATTTTATGCAAAGATATTCGGTGGTGTATGACACAAATAATTGGTGTACATAGGAGTAATATGAAAAAATTTTTTTACCAGAGTTTTTTATTATGTCTCATTTTTATATTATGTCCCATTACTATGAGCTATCGCCAATATGAATATATACTCTTTGCAAAAGAAACAAAATCTGTAAAAGCGGTGAAAAGTGAAAAAGACAACATAAAACAAGACAACAAGAATGAAAATGCAGTGCAGGAAAATGCTTCTGAATCAGGTGTAGCAAAAGAAGCTGAAAAAAAAGAAAATGAACCACAGAAAGGTGATTATCTGTATAATTATGAAGAGCCACAGGTTGAAGAAGAGTCGTATGTATGGCTGATTTTTAAGACCATTTTTGTGATGGGTGTGCTTATTGCAGGTTTTTACTACTTTTTTAAATTTATCACCCAAAAAGTTGCAATTACAGCAATTGGGCAGGAGGTTATTACTATATTGTCTGTTGTACCGTTAGGCCAGAATAAATTTTTACAGGTGGTGGATATTGCAGGAAGGGTGTATGTGCTTGGTGTATCAGATAATAATATAAATCTTATAACTGAGATAAAAGACAAAGATGATATCGATAGAATTAGATTGCTTAGTTCAAAATCAACTCCGCCAAAGCAGGGCGGATTCCAGGAATATCTTTCCACACAGTTGGGGAAGGTACTTGATAAAATGAAACATGGAAAGCCACAGCAGCGTTTTCATAGCCAGGAGCGGACGGTACATGATGATGTTATTTTGGCTTACCGTCAGCGTTTAAAAAAATTAAATGGTGATGATGTGTAAGGTGTTATGAAAAAAGTTTTAGGTAAACATATAATCATATTTCTTCTTTTGACTGTTGCAATTGTAGTTATTGGTGCAGCGTGTATAGATGTTGCATACGCTCAAAAAGCTGGCAATGTGCGAATGCCTATACCAAAAATTGGATTTGATATTGAAGAAGCAAAAACACCTAAAGATGTTTCGCTAAGTTTGCAGATTCTGTTTTTACTCACTATTTTAACGCTGGCACCTTCTATTATCATGATGATGACCTCATTTACTCGGGTTGTTATTGTGCTTGATTTTGTTCGCCGTGCGCTGTCTTTGCAGCAGATGCCACCTACACAGGTTATTGTGGGACTTGCAATTTTCCTCACCATATTCATTATGTCGCCTACACTTACTGAGATTAATGATAAAGCATTGCAGCCTTATTTGAAGGGGCAGATCAGCAACGAAGAATTTTATAACAGAGGCATGGAACCATTGCGCAAATTTATGCTGAAACAAACGCGCAAGAAAGACATCGCACTGTTTATTGAACTTGCAAAATTAGAGCGTCCAAAAACTGAGGATGATATTCCTACATATTGTCTTATACCTGCCTTTATGATAAGCGAACTGAAACGTGCATTTGAGATGGGGGTATATATCTTTATTCCTTTTATTGTTATCGATATGATTGTGGCAAGCGCTCTTATGGCAATGGGCATGATTATGCTGCCACCTATTATGATATCGTTGCCTTTTAAAATAGTACTTTTTGTGTTGGTTGATGGATGGAATCTACTTACCTATGAGCTGGTAAAGTCATTTATGTAGGAGAAGATTATGACTGATGTTGAAGTAATAAAGCTTTTGCGTGAAGCACTGATGGTAACCATGGTTGTTTCGGCACCAATACTGGGGATAGGCATGTTTGTGGGTTTGATTATATCAATTTTTCAAACAACAACATCAATACAAGAGCAAACACTTACCTTTGTTCCAAAGATTATTGCTATCTTTGCTGCACTGATACTTTTTGCAGCATGGATACTTCATACATTGGTAGCATACACTAAAGGATTGTTTATGATGATATCTAAGTTGGGTGCCGGATAATGGAATATTTTGTATATCAGTTTCAGGCATTCTTTCTGGTGCTTGTGCGCATGACAGCAATGATGGTGATTGCTCCATTTTTTTCAAGTGGGGCTATTCCTTTACTTATGAGGGGGGCACTTTCATTCTTTGTTTCGCTTGTAATATTTCCGGTTCTGTCAATAAGCAATGCAGCTTTCACTGGTAATATGGGAGTGTATTATCTCATGGTTATTCAAGAGATAATAATAGGATTATACATCGGATTTCTTGTTAGCGTCATTTTTTCTGCGTTTCAATTGTCCGGGCAGTATTTTGCAGTGCAGATAGGCTTTGGCATCAATGAAGTAATTGACCCTCTTGCGCAGGTTTCCATACCGCTTGTAGGTCAGCTTAAAAATATTATTGGACTTTTAGTATTTCTGGCAATTAACGGCCATCACTTTATGATCAAGGCCATTTTCAGGTCATATGAACTAGCTCCCGCCTTTGCGCTTAAAGGTGAAAGCGTTGAGGCATTTTTAAAATTTTTAGCCCATGCATTCAGCGGTATGTTTGTGATAGCGCTTAAAATTTCACTACCAATAATAGCCGCAGTATTTTTGGTTACAGTAAGTTTAGGCATACTTGCAAAAGCTGCACCGCAGATGAATATAATGATGCTTGGCTTTCCATTTAAAATAGCTGTTGCATTTGGGATGATGATTTTAGTTTCGCCATTGATAGTCAGGGTGATGAATGTTTCCTTAGAAAGGACATTTCAATTTATTGTGAAGGTAATAAAATACTGGCCAGTATGAAATGGTATACTGACATACTCGATGAGGTGCTTCTGCTTGAATTCAAAAGTGCGATAGTATTTAATCTTCAGCTTTTTGCTGCTGAGGATGAAGGCAGGACCGAGGAGCCTACCGAGAAAAAGCTGCGTGAGGCACGCGAAAAAGGGCAGGTTGCTAAAACCGAAGAATTGCCTCAGGCTCTTGTTGTTATCTTTGCTATGATTACTATAGTTGTGTTTTGTGGATTTATCTTTGAAACAATTATACGAATGATGCGCTACTATCTTACAAGTTTTTCACATTTTCAGCTTACAGAACGCAGTTTATTTCATGAGGCGATAGCAACCGGCATTGAATCCTTCAAGATACTGTTGCCAATATTTGTTGCCACAGTGATTGCAGCATTGCTAGGAAATATTGCACAGGTTGGATTCCAAATTTCAACGCATCCGCTCAAGTTTGACCTTTCAAAGATAAAATTTGATCCTGCAACAATGGCACGCAAGATGTTCTTTTCGCGCCAGGTTGCAATGAACCTTTTCAAATCAGTATTCAAGGTAGTGGTTATTGGCTTTGTTTGTTATCTGGTAATTGTAAATGATTTTGAAGAGTTAATTAAAACGCCTGATATTAGTGTTGGCCTGGCATTTCAGAATATCTCAATAATTGCATTAAAGATAATTATATGGTCAACAGTATGCCTGCTTATCCTTTCAATCCCTGATTATATCTTTCAGAAACGTGAATACATAGAGTCGTTGAAAATGACCAAGCAGGAGTTGAAGGAAGAATGGAAGGAAACCGTTGGTGATCCGCATGTACGTGCACGGTTGCAAGAGATGCAGCGCGAACTTATTATGCGCAACATGATACGGGAAGTACCCAAAGCGGATGTAGTGGTAACCAACCCAACACATTTTGCTATAGCTATGAGGTACCAACCTGAGGCAATGTATGCACCAATGGTAATAGCTAAGGGTGTTGATGCAATGGCATTAAAAATACGACAGATTGCAGTAGATAATAATATACTGATTATAGAAAACAGGCCACTTGCTCAAGAATTGTATAAACGGGTGGAAGTGGGAGATATTATCCCTGAAGATTTATTCTACGCTGTTTCATTGATATATGCAGAAGTTTATAAAAAGCGAAATTATAAAGCAGCAATATAATTATTAGAGGGTAGTGTATGGCAGAACAAACATACGATCTTTCTTGGATGCAAAAAAGCGATATTCTACTTGGTATTGGTGTAATTGCAGTTGTTACCATGCTGGTAATTCCTCTGCCCACTTTCCTGCTGGACTTTCTAATGGCAATAAGCATTATGCTTGGTATTCTGATATTGCTGGTAGTAATGTATGTGCCGCGCTCCTTTGATTTTTCGGTATTTCCTGCTCCTGTCTCTTATTACCACTGTTTATAGGCTGGCACTCAATGTGTCGTCAACTCGTTTAATCCTGTTACAGGGTGCAGCATTTGATGGTAAGATTATCCGCACATTTGGCGAGTTTGTAGTTGGTGGCAACTACGTCATTGGATTTATCGTGTTTGTTATCCTGGTGGCGGTTCAGTTTATTGTTATCACCAAAGGTGCAACACGAACAGCCGAAGTAGCAGCCCGCTTTACTTTGGATGCAATGCCAGCTAAGTTGATGAGTATTGATTCTGACCTTTCCAATGGCATTATCAATGAAGAAGAAGCATTGCGCCGCAGGCGTGAGGTACGTAAAGAGGCCGACTTTTATGGTGCAATGGACGGTGCATCAAAGTTTGTACAGGGGGATGTCAAAGTTGGTATTATCATTACAATAGTGAATATAGTAGGTGGGTTTATAATAGGTATGGTAATGCGCGGTGAAAGTTTTGATGTAGCAGTGCATACCTATACATTATTGTCGATAGGCGATGGCCTTGTTGCTCAGATCCCATCCTTGCTGATTACAACAGCAACTGGTATTATCGTTACCCGTGCGGTATCAGAGGATAGCTTAGGGAAGGACATATCAGTGCAACTTGGCTCGCAGCCACGTGCGTTGATGTTAACAGCTGCTGCTTTAGGACTGTCTGCAATNATTCCTGGTTTCCCCAAGATTACGTTAATTTTACTAGCTTTGGGTATTGGAGCATTGGGATATCTGTTGAAGCAGACTGAAGAAGAGCAAATGGAAAAAACAAAAATTGAACAGAAAGAAGCTGCATTAAAGACTCATAAACCAGAATCTGTGATACCGCTCATTCAGGTTGATCCGCTTGAAGTTGAAATAGGGTACAGCCTTATACCACTAGCAGATCCAGACCAGGGTGGTACATTGCTTGACCGAATAACCAACATACGCAGACGCAGTGCACTTGAAATGGGACTTATTGTGCCACCTATACGAATACGTGACAATATGGAACTTGCACCACAGGATTATTCTATATTAATTAAAGGTGTTGAAGTTGGGCATGGCAGCCTGCAGGTGGGCAAGCTTATGGCAATGGATCCTGGGACAGTGGAAGAAAAAATTGAAGGTGTAGAATTTACCGAGCCAGTATTTAATCTTAAGGCAATATGGATTGATCCTGATAACAGGGACATAGCTGAACGACGTGGATATACAGTTGTTGATTGCCCAACCATTATTGCAACGCATTTGACAGAGATAATACGCAGGCATGCAGATGAAATTTTGGGCAGACAGGAGGTTCAACAGCTTATTGATACCATTAAGAATGACTATCCAGCAGTTGTGAATGAACTTGTTGGTGATAAAAAACTCAGTATTGGAGAAATACAAAAAGTATTGCAGAATCTACTGCGTGAACGTGTTTCAATCCGCAATATGGTTACTATTCTTGAAACACTTGCTAGCTATTCAGATTATACAAAAGACATAGGACTTTTAACCGAATACGTACGTGTTGCCTTGGCGCGCCAGATATGCAGGGAGTATGCTGATAAAAATAATACACTATCGGTGATAACGGTGGATCCTGAGATAGAAACAATAATTCGTTCATCAATTCATGAGGACCCGGTTGAAGGAAGAATTGTGAGTCTTGATCCTGACACGCACAGGGAAGTACTTGATAGTTTATTGAGTTCATATTCAAAAGCGCGAAGCGCAGGTTTTGCCCCTGTATATCTAGTATCGCCACACATTCGTAGTGTATTGTTCACATTACTGGAGAGGGAAGTTCCTGACCCGGTTGTTTTATCATATAATGAAATTGTGCCCGAAATCAAAGTCAATGTTATAGGAACAGCGTTATTGCGGGCAGCATAATACTTTTAAAAAGCGAGGTGTTTTACAATGAGATATGTAAAAATTAAAGCACGCACCTATAATGAAGCAATGATGAAATTGAAGATGGAACATGGTGATGATGCAATACCAATAAGCCATAAAAATGTAAAAGAGGGTGGACTGTTTAACACGGGGTTGTTTGCACGTGATTTTGTTGAGTTAACAGCAGCAATACCCGATGTTAAGCCTGCTAAATTGAAACCAAAGAAGAATATTGATCTTACAGTTGGAGCTAATGACAACGTCAACGAGCTTTTAAAACAGGTAATAGAAAAACCAGATATTGAACCACTTAAAAAATCCCACGCAGGGCTAGAGCAGCTTTTGAACCAGAGCATAATACAATCAAAGAGAGAGGGTGAGGTTAAGAATGTTACTAAACCAGTAGAAGAATCAAATACAGATGCAAAAGACACTTCATACATGAAACTTGAAAAGGAATTTAATGAATTAAAAATGTTATTAAAAAATCTGATTGAGACAAAACAGGAAAGAGCTGCTGCAGATATATGCCTTGAAAGTGGGGATAGTTATTTTAAACCGTTTAAGGAAATTTTGCGTAAAAATGATATGGAAGATGAGGAGTGTAATAAACTTTTAGACGAAGTTAGACGTAATGTCAGTACCGAAGATATGAAAGATAAATTCAAAATAGAAAAAACATTGCGCGAACTACTTAAAAGCAGGATAGTAGTAAGCGGACCAATTGATAGAGGTAAGCGAAAGAAAGTGTTAATGTTTGTTGGCCCAACTGGAGTAGGCAAAACAACTACTATGGCAAAATTGGGAGCGATTATGTCGCTTCGTCAGGGGTTAAAAGTATCGTTTATTACTATTGATAATTACCGGATAGCTGCTACTGAGCAGCTTAAAAAGTATGCTGAAATAATGAGAATACCCATTCATGTGGTTACTGAACCAGTTGAATTTAAAGAAATAGTTGAAAATGAAAAGGCTGACATTATAATGGTGGATACATCCGGAAGAAGCCACAGGAATGATCTGAAAATTGCAGAGATCAAAAATTTTGCTGATAATTGTAGTTGTGAAATCATAAAAATTCTGTGTGTCAGTGCTAACACAAAACGCAGTGACTTGGTTGATGTGTTCAAAGCTTATGATATACTTCACATTGATAGTGTAATAATTACCAAGGTTGATGAAACATCATATATTGGTAATGTTATATCTGTAGCCGATAAATATAATAAGCCTATATCGTATATCACCAATGGGCAGGAAGTGCCAAATGACATTGCGATTGCCGACCCTGACATGATGGTGAATATGATACTGGAAACAACAATGCGCTAAGGAGGATTCCCTTGGATCAGGCTGCAAATTTACGGCGTTTGGTAATAGAAAACAATGCAACCCGAAGAACTAAAACAATAGCCATCACTAGTGGTAAAGGTGGTGTGGGTAAAACAAGCGTGGCTGTGAGCCTTGCCATTGCACTGGCTAAACGCAATTATTCTGTAACACTGTTAGATGCTGACCTTGGTCTGGCAAATGTAAATGTTGTTTTGGGGATAATACCAAAGTACAATCTTTACCATGTTATTAAAGGTAAGAAAAAATTAGAGGAGATAATTATTGATGTTCCAGAAGGAATAAAGATAATTGCAGGCGCTTCGGGATTTCATCAGCTTGCAAATTTAGATGTTAAACAACGTGAATATTTTATTAAGGCACTATCGGAACTTAATGATGACGACTATATGATAATTGATACCGGTGCAGGTATTTCGCAGAACGTTTTGAGTTTTTTAGTTGCTGCTGACGAAGTGATAGTTGTTACAACTCCTGAGCCTACTGCAATAACGGATGCATACGGAACAATAAAAGCAATCGCAGCAAATGATCCTGAAAAAACAGTAAAATTATTGGTAAACAGGGCACAGACAGTGACAGAGGCAAAAAAAGTAGCTCAGAGAGTAATAAATATAGCAGGGCAGTTTTTAAATATCAAAGTAGATAATTTAGGATTTATTTTTGATGATATGTATGTGGCAAAATCAATACGAAATCAAAAGCCGTTTATAGTAAGCTATCCAAAATCAAAAGCTTCAACGTGCATTGAAATTATAGCTGACAGGGTTGCCAATATTCAAACTGATATGGAAAAAGGTACTGGAATGTTGAGCTTTTTCAGGAGATTTTTTGGACATTATGAATCTGATAACGAGGAGGGCACATTATAATATCTTGTACAAGCGGCGGAGTTAATTATTACTTGAATTAATATACATTTAGCACTATTATTTAAGTAATGATGATTTTGTTATATTTAAGTGAAAGGGCTATGGTTGTAAAATGCTGATAAATGATAAAATAATGGGGCTTTCATTAGAAGTAAGGATAGCAATAATTTTTGGTATCATAGCTTTTTTAATTTCGCTACTATTTGGAATTATTGTAGGCAACAAAATTGGCATTGTATTTACCAGAGTCCTTTTTTTTACAATTTTGTATGCAGGTATTGGGTATGCTTCACTTTTAATAATAAAACGGCTTGTACCTGAGATGTATGAAATATTGAATCAATCTTTTGGGTTTTCAAGAAAAAATATCAGCCAGGAGGAAAATATTACAGTTAAGCCTGATGAGAGTAGTAATATAAAGGAGGGAGGCGTTGCTAATCAGGATTATGGTGCTGGAACAGTTTCATCGGAAACTCAAGATACAACATATAGTGAAGCTTTTACACCACTTGAAGCAAAAGATTTTACAAATTTAAGTACAAAAGACAGTAAACCAAAAAAAATGGGAAAGCACATTGTATTGGACGATAAGAAGATTCAGTATGAACCAAAAATAATGGCAGAAGCTATACGAACTATGCTCAAACGTGATAAGGATTAATTTAAATAACGAGGTTGTATGGCAAATAAAAAATTTAAGGAATTTGATGCAATTGATGAAGATGAACTTTGGAAACGATATGCCAAGACTCAAGATCAGGCAATAAGAGACTATTTTGTGATTAAATATGCACCTTTGGTAAAGTATGTTGCTGGAAAAATTGCTATGGGGATGCCAAGTTCTATAGAGTTTGATGACCTTGTTTCGTATGGTGTATTTGGATTAATTGATGCAATAACAAAATTTGATCCTGAACGTGGTATTAAATTCAAAACATACGCAATGACACGAATACGCGGTGCAATTTTTGATGAATTGCGTTCAATAGACTGGATACCTCGTTCAATACGGCAAAAGGCCAAGCAAATTGAGCAGGCTATTGCAGACCTTGAAAACAAATTGGGAAGAACTGTTGAAGACGAGGAGATTGCTAAAGAGTTGGGAATCACTGTTGAAGAATTTCAATCATTACTCAATAAGCTCAGCGGCACAGCGATGCTATCATTGAATGATATATGGTATGTGGGCGATGAAAATGATGAGCTATCGATACTGGAAACTCTGGAAGCACCCGATACGCTGAATCCAGATGTTATGATAGAAAAGGAAGAAATTCGTGATTATATTGTTGATGCAATAAAAAAATTGCCTGATAAAGAAAAAAAGGTGATAGTTCTGTATTATTATGAAGATCTTACACTTAAGGAAATTGGAGAAGTTCTTGAGGTTACCGAAAGCCGGGTATCGCAGTTGCATACTAAAGCTATTATGCGATTACGAGGAAGATTGGGGAGGATTAAATCAAATATTGTTGGATAAATTGTAATTAAGGGCATATGCCAGATAATTATAAAATGAATCTCTGGATATTAGTATCATGAAGAAATTAAAAGATCTGATGAAAACAATACAGGATGATGAGTCATCCGAAAATGAAATAGAAGTGTTAGCTGATTCTGTGAAACAGGCACTGGAACTTGCTGCTACTGAACTTGGTGTTGATATTTCAGAGCTTGATTATCAGATTTTGGAAAAGGGTACATCAGGGTTCATGGGTATTGGAAGACAGCCGTATCGGGTTTTGGTACGCCCAATAATCTCTGAAAAAGAAGAGGAAGAAGATTTTAGAGCGATAGAACAAAAACTACATACCATACCAGAAGCTGACCTTACAATTAAAGATGTACCAAAGAATGTTGATGGTTCTGCAAAAATACGAGTTACCAAAACAGGTATATGGTTGACAGTAACTCCACCAAAAGGAAGTGGCAGACGTGTAGACCTGTCAGATGTTACAAATAAAATATATGCATTGCGCATCCAAAATGCGGATATGTCAAAAATAGAAAAAGAAGTGCGCAATCCATCAGGCAAACCTATAAAAATAGGTGATTGGATTCCAAATCCAGAATATGATGGGACAATGACTGTTGAGATTACTGATGATGAAATGAAAGCATTTGTTCATTTTGTTCCACCACGATTTTGCGGACGACATATGGATGTTGATGATGTTGTTGAAGCTTTGAAACGTGCAGGAGTAGTAACAGGTATAAAAGAAGAAAGAATTGCCCAATATCTTGAAAAAATGGATTACAGCCAGCCTCTCCTTGCAGCGGAAGGAACTCCACCACGTCATGGACGTGATGCATATATAGACTACAAAGTAAGAATTGATAAGAGTGGAATTCAGTTAGAGGAAGATGAAAAAGGAAGAGTTGATTTTAAGGATCTTGATTTACTTGAAAATGTTGTTGTTGGACAGGTGCTGGCAGTAAAGGTGCCTGCTGAGGAAGGGGTGCCGGGAAGAACGGTAACAAATAGAATCATTCCTGCCCGCTCTGGAAAGGATATTCAGATAAAATACGGGAAGGGAACAATATTGTCACAAGATGGCACAGAGCTAACTGCAGAAATTAATGGGCAGGTAGTGTACCAGAATGGTAAACTCAGTGTTGAGCCTATATATGTTGTGAAAGGGGATGTTTCCACCGAGACAGGTAATATCGTATTTTTGGGTTCTGTTATTGTCAGTGGGAGTGTGCAGGATAATTTTACCGTAAAGGCTGCTGGCAATATTGAGATTAAAGGTACTGTACAAAAAGCAAATCTTGAAGCTGAAGGAGATATTATTATACGCCAGGGTATAATGGGTAGGGAAGGAGCACGGATAGAATCAACTGGTGGTTCTATTATAGCTAAATTTATACAAACAGCAACGGTAGTAGCCGAAAAGGATGTGATAGTTGCTGAAGGTATTGTTCATTCCAATGTGGATGCAGGTAACAGAATTATTTGCAATGGAAGACGAGCCAGGATAGTTGGTGGATTAATTAGAGCTGGAGAGGAGGTCAATTCCAAGTATGTTGGGTCTGATTCATTTACTAAAACAGTTGTAAGAGTTGGAATGAATCCAAAAGTGCTCCAGCAACTTACAGAGTTGGAGGAAAACAAGCGAACTATTTCCGAGGAGTTTGATAAAGTAAGAAAGGATGTAACAACACTTACTGTACAAAAAAATAATGCTGGAGGTCATTTGCCAAAAGATAAGGAAGAGCTTTTAGGCAAACTTGTTGCTCAAAAGCAAAAGTTGGAGCAGCGGCTCAATGAAATTAATCTGTCGCTGGAAGAATTGAAAGCGTATCTTAATATGCTAGAGCAGAAGGGCAAAGTATGTGTTGAAAAGACCATATTCCCAGGGGTAGAAATATATATTAAAGATAAACGTTTTAATGTTAAAGATCCTTACAATTATGTGAAGTTTTCTCTTGAAGGAGCTGATATACGACTTTCTGAGTATGAACCTCCAGATTTGGGTGAAGCACAAAAATTAATGATAAGGAGGAGAAGGTAAGAAAGTTTTAACTGGGAGAAAGTTATGGCAATCAAACCAATAGATTTGCAAACCAACATAGCCCAGATGATAGAAGTGGCTAGAGGAGAGCATGCAAGAAATGCTGCTGCAGTTGAACAGCAACATATATTAAGTAAGGAATCTCAGGAAAAGGCTAATATTCAGAAGGAAAAGGTTGAAGAAAACAAAAAGGCAGAAAGAACAATAATTTTAAACGAAGAAAAACAGTTTAAGAAGGGGAAACAATTTCAAAAAGGAGAAAAGAAGGAAAAACAGGAGCAGCCTGAAATACCAGAAGATACAAAAATTGGAAGAATTATTGATGTAAAAAAATAAAAAAGGAAGTATGCGCAATGCAGCTTATTATTCTTATAATGGTGAATATTTTAATAGCATCTATATTTTATCTTATTATATCGCTTAAATTAGAGCGTTCAGCCACAGAATTCCGCTCAAAGAAGTTACGAAAAGAAATGGAAGAGCTTATCAATGAATTTAATCATACGGCTGAACGTAATTTATCTTTGCTGGAATATAAAATTAATATCCTCCGTGAATTGCTAAAAAAAGCTGATGCATTACCAACACTTGATATAACCATTAATGATGATGAAAAAATAGCAGGTGCCAAAAAAACCAAAAAGAGATCAAGCCAAAAAATAGAAGATAACGATTCTGCATTGCACCCCAATAAAATGAGCATGCAATCAGTAAATTTTGAAACCCCTTATGATAGTAAAAAACAAACTGTTAGAGAATCAAATAATAATACATTATTATATCTTCAAAAAGAAGCTAACAGCTCTTTCCAGGAAAACAAATCACAACTTCCTACTGTTAAAGAACAATTAGCAGAAATAGGGAAAATTATTTTTTATAGATTGCGACAGTATATTGAAAATAAATCTGCTAAAAAAGCAAATAATTCTATTAATCAATATGTTGAAGATTTATCCAATACTGCTATTTTGGATTATGATGAACCTCAAGAACAATTTCGTGGAAATTCAGATATGGCTATAAGCACTGCTTTTGATGAAAATGAATTGATGGCACTTTATCGGAATGCTGACGACAAATATTTGATGATTGCAAAATTGTATAGCCAGGGTTGTTCTCTACAGTTACTATCGAAAATTTCTGGAATTCCGGTTGGGGAGATATCGCTTATTTTGAATCTTTCAATGAAAAAATAATGGTTTATTCTATTGTTTGTTTGCAAATTGGTGAGGTATGATTGATTTTTCAAATATCAAGAGATTAACAGAGGATGAGTTTAAAAAATTTGCTAAGTTAATATATGATGAAAGTGGGATTTTTTTAAAAGATTCCAAAATTACACTTTTATCAAACAGGTTACGAAAACGATTAAAGGCATTAAACCTTTCAGAATTCTCAGAGTATTATAATTATATTACAAATCTTAAGGATAAAAGCAAGGAAATTGAAGAGTTACTGGATGTTGTATCTACCAATGAGACGTATTTTTTTAGAAATGAACGCCAGTTTGATGCTTTAAAAGATTTTTGCATACCAGAAATTATCAAAAAGAAAAAAGAAAAAATTTTGAAGATATGGAGTGCAGGATGTTCAACAGGCGAAGAGCCTTATACAATAGCTATCTGTGTTATGGAATCACATGTCATTTCAAGTGGTTGGAATGTTTCAATTATTGCTACTGATATTGCCCCTTCAGTCCTTGAGTTTGCGCGTATAGGCAGATATACAGGAAGACGCATTGAAAAGGTGCCACCTGAAATTTTAAAAAAATACTTTACACAAATGCCAGATAATCCTGAAGTGTATGAGGTAAAGGATGAGTTAAAAAAGTTGGTTTCGTTTTCATATCTCAATCTGTTTAAAAACCCTTATCCTCAAAATATTGATATAATATTTTGCCGTAATGTGATGATATATTTTGACCGGGTACGTCAAAAAGAACTTATTGCAAATTTTTACAAGGTACTTAATCCATGGGGATACCTTTTTATTGGCCATTCGGAAACATTGCATGCATTGTCTGATGATTTCCAGTATGTCAAGATCATGGATTCGCCTGTATATGTTCCCAAGGAGAAAATAAATGGATTTTAAACTTATTACTGTTCCAATAGCCGATTATAAAGTTTCAAAATCTCCAGATATATTGCGTACAATATTAGGTTCATGTGTGGGAATATGCCTGTATGATCCTGAAAACAAGATTGGTGGACTTGCCCATATTATGCTACCGGAAAATAATGATAAATCAACAAATCCAAAGAAATATGCTGATAGTGCGATAGCTCTTATGATAGAGGAATTGTGCAAAAGTGGTGCAAATGCCGAGCATTTAGTAGCAAAAATTGCAGGTGGTGCATCAATGTTTAAAATGCCTGAAAATTCTTTTATTGGTTCAATAGGCATAAACAATGTACATAAAGTGCGGGATGTTTTGAATGAATACCATATAACGATTATTGGCGAAGATGTGTTTGGTGATTATGGTAGAACGGTTGATTTTTTCCTGGAAACAGGGAAGCTAAAAATTAAGTCATTAGGCCGTGAGGATAAAGAAATATAGAGTGAGTGTGGATTATGGAAAGTATGACAGGATATTCGTTTATTGAAAAAAGTACGGAACAGTTCACTTTTTCAATTGAAATTAAAACCTTAAATTCTAAGTACCTTGAAGTATATACAAATATCCCAAAAATACTGAAATCCGAAGATAATGCTATTACAAATTTACTTAAAAAAAGTTTTGAAAGAGGTAAGGTAGAATGTACTATTGATATTTATGATTGGGTTGAATCTCGACCAGTTCATATTGACACTAATGTATTACTTAAATATTATAAAGAAATACATAGCTCTCTTGCAAAATTAAAAATACCAGCTAATTTTTCAATTGATGCTTTATTACAACTTGATGGTGTAGTGCATAAAGAAAGGACAGTACTTTCAAAAAAATCAAAAGAGGATATTTATAATACTTTGGAAAAATCAATAGAATTAGCAATTAAAATGCGACAGAAAGAAGGTAAGTCCATAAAAAAAGATCTAGAACTATCCCTCAAAGTGATTGAAAATGCATGCAATGATATTCAGAAGCTTGCAAATACAGTTGTAGAGTACCAGTTTAAGAGATTAAAAAAGGCATTGGAATCATTATTGCACAGCAAAGTTGATGATAACAGGATTTATACTGAGATAGCAATATTAGCGGATAAGCAGGATATAAATGAAGAGCTGTCACGGCTAAAAGATCATATGCAAAAATTTAAAGATATACTGTTATCTGAGGGGCAAAAAGGTAGGCAACTAGATTTCCTTGCGCAGGAAATGTTTAGGGAAATAAATACAATTGGTTCAAAATCAAACAATGCTTATATAGCGCATAAAGTTGTTGAAGTTAAAAATCATATTGATAAGATTCGGGAACAATGCAGGAATATTGTGTAATCTGGGGAGAATTATAACACAATGAAATCGACTACACTAATAAACATTGGCTTTGGCAATGCTGTTGTAGCTGAACGAGTAATAGCTGTCATTACCCCAATGTCTGCTTCAGGTAAGCGCTTACGTGAAGAAGCAAAAGAAAATAACATGCTGATAGACGCAACTCATGGACGAAAAACGCGTGCTATAATTATAATGGATAGCAATCATGTAATATTATCGGCAATGCAACCGGAAACTATCGCAAACAGATTAAATCAAAGTGAAGAATAGGTATGTTTTCAATAATTATTTCAGCGCCATCAGGTGCAGGGAAAACAACATTAATAGAAAGGCTTCTTATTCAAAATCCTATTTTTGAATTTGCAATATCAACAACTACCAGAACAAAGAGGGCAAACGAAACTGAAGGTAAAAGTTATCATTATGTGAGTTATGAAGAGTTTATGCAAATGGTAGATAAGGGTGAATTCTTGGAATGGGCCAAGGTGCATGATAATTATTACGGTACAACAAAAAAAGAAGTTGACAGAATAAAAGCACTTTCAAAAATACCTATCTTTGATGTAGATGTACAGGGTGCACGCAGTTTGCGTAATAAATTACAAAATGTTATATCAATATTTATTATTCCACCATCCATTCAGGAATTAGAAAAACGTTTGCGGCACCGTTCAACTGAAACGGAATATCAAATAGCTGTTAGATTGAACAATGCACTAGTTGAATTACGCGAATATGTAAATTATGATTATATTGTAGTAAATGATGATTTGCAAAAAGCTCTTGATGAACTCAATGCAATTTTAAAGACTGTTATACTTAAACGTGAATATATGGAATCAGTAGTTAAAAGATTATTGGAGGGTGTACATGATTATACCATTAGATAAATTGATTGCATTGGAAGATAACAGATATGTCTTTTCCTGTGCTGCCATGAAAGTAGTTGATAAATTAGGTAACATTGAAGGGTATCCTGAAAGTGATAAAAACTGGAAGGTTGTCCCCAATATTTTAAATTTAATGCTTAATAATATAGTTAAATATGAATTTAAAGAAGAAATAAAAGATTAAAAGTTTGCAAAAACAGTATTTAATAATTCCAATAGTATAACACCTATGAGTATTTGATTATTGTATAAGTGGGTTATGATATTTTGGGATAAAGGATTTGAATAATAAAGCTGTTGTTCTTGTAGGGCCAACGGCATCCGGAAAAACACGCATATCCCTTGAAATAGCACATGATGTTTTTGAGATAATATCAGTAGATTCAGCGCAGGTTTATAAGTATATGGACATTGGTACAGGGAAGGTTGCCCCGTACTATCGTTCTTTGATAACACACTATTGTATAGATATTGTTAATCCGGATTATTGGTTCACTGCTGGGGATTTTTGTAGAGAAGCCGAAAATGCACTAGAAAAAGTGAGACAACACAATAAATTGCCTCTTTTTGTTGGGGGTACAGGGCTATATTTTCAGGCTTTCTTATATGGACTGGCTCAACTTCCAAAAATAGATGCAACGATAAAAAAACAGTTACACGAGGAATTACAACAAAAGGGGCTTGAGGCTTTGTATACTGAACTGTTGCAGCATGATCCACAGTGGGCACATCGTATTCATCCAAATGATACTCAAAGGATTTTGCGTGGTTTAGAAGTCTTCAGAGCAACCGGTATTCCTCTATCAAAGTTTCTACAGTCTGAGCACAAAAAAAGTAATCTAGAAATTCTTATGATAGCGCTGGATGTTGAAAGAGATGAATTGTACTTGCGAATTGAACGCCGGGTTGATGAAATGATAAGTAATGGATTTGTGGAAGAAGTTAAAAATTTGAGGGCAATGGGCTATACGGAAAAGTTTAATTCACAAAAGGCTATTGGTTATTTGCAGTTACATAAGGTTTTGCAAAATGAGTTGGAGCTTGAGGAAGCAATTAAGTTAATAAAACAGGAAACAAAGCATTATGCAAAACGGCAAATTACATGGTTTAAGCGCTATAACCCTTTATGGGTATCACCGAATAATATTAAAAAAATAAGGGAAATAATAACGCAATGGTTATTCAATTAGTGTAGTACGATAGTTACTGAGTCATAAGCATTATAATAATAAATAATACTAATGATCAATTTTAAGATATAATTTGTAAAAAAATATTGATATTATTTATGTTCAATGATATGTAAGTGTATTGTGGTGCAATATTGTTAAAATAAAATAATATATAAAATTAAATAAATAAAGAGGGTACACAATGGGCAAACAAACAAAAAATTTACAGGACACTTTTCTTAATGCTGCACGCAAAGATAAAGTGGAAATTACCATCTATCTTATGAACGGCGTTCCGATCAAGGGGAAGGTTATCAGCTTTGATAGCTTTACAATTTTGGTTGAAGTTGACAAAAAGCAAAATCTTATCTATAAACATGCTATATCAACGATAATGCCGTCAAAGCCAGTTCAGTATAAAGATGAAGAATAATACATGGGTAAAGTACAAAAAATTGTTGTTGCAGCGTTTATTATTGCTGCCCTTATTTATGTTTTTGTACGTGTAGTTGTGATTGTTGGAGATGGTGTAGTGGCAATTGTCACTGATAAAGAAGGTCAGGTATTAGGACAATTGCACAAAGGTGTTAATATAGTTCCTCAGGGGATAACTACTCACATTAAAGCACACTATATCCCACTGAATAATACATGTCATGTGGACATTACCATACCGGTTCCTCCACTAGAAGTAATTAAAAGTGAACATTATTCTATTAAGATTCCTGTAGCTGTTACTTACAGGCTTAATCCGGGTCAATTATCACTTGATTTATACAAACTGTATTCAGATGCACAGTACCTGCCTCAACAAATTCAGCTACGATTACTTAGCAGTATTAAAGATAATATTGCCTTCCATCTTTATCCATACTACCAGTATAATGTATTGCAAGCCAATATCAACAGGGAAATAGGGCAGGCGATAGCTCATGTTAAAGAATCTTTTATCAAAGAAGGCATACTGATACAAGATGCTACTGTGGGTGTCATCTATATGCCAGATTATGCTGTATATGCTGAGGGTAAAAAATTTTTACTTGAATTGCTGACACAGGAGAAATTGAATGCCATACAGCGTAATGAATTGCAACATCAGCTCAAGCAAGAACAGATGCGAAATGAACAATATTTGGCCTATCTTGAAAAGATGTCACAAATTATTTCAAAAAACAAGGATATTTTGCAATATATTTATATTGACAAATTAGCGGATAATGTGAGGGTGATAGTTACTTCGGACAAAAATGTTCCATGGGATATAGCAAGTGAGAGTGGCTCAGAATCTTTAAAGAAAGATTTTGATAATTTTAAAAAATAGTGGATTGGTGTATTAATTCCGTTGTATATTAATAATCAGATATAATAAATAAAGTATTTTTGTGACATATTTTTATAATAAGGAGAGTGAAACACTATGCCCTGTGGTAGGAAGCGAAAACGCAGAAAGATTGCTAATCACAAACGGAAAAAACGAAGAAGACTTAATCGTCACAAGAAGAAATTACGATAATGTAAGTAGAGGAGAGATTGGCAGAAAAGGAAGTCAATCTCTTTTCTATTTTTAAATACAATAAGGTTGGATAATGCGCAGAAGAATTAAAACAAAATCAATTATAATCCCTGAGGCAAAGAAGACCTACTGGAAACGAAGGCCATCAGAAATTAGAGGCTATCAACGGGTTTTCTACTGCAATACTGAAAACGGTGATTACATCCGTGTGGATTATAATTTAAAAGATAAAAGGGTAAGGCTGTATCTGGAAGATAGCGAAGAAGGCGGAAATCCTTATTATGCGGTTATAGATAAAGGGCGCATTACTGCTGAACGCAACGCTACTTCAGGGCGACCAGTAAGTTTACGGGAAAAATTTGAAAAGCGTGCAGAACTCATATCAACCATTCCTAATAAAGATGTAATAAAACTTATCAATAAGCATTATGGAATAGGTGAAAGTGCTGAAGAGATTGCAGCTCGTCAGAAAAAAAGACAGGAAGAACTTGAAAGAACTCGTAAACGCTACTTCAAACCTGAAGAAGTTCCATCATTTGTTAAAAAAGAAACAATCACAGTATCAAAACGGAAGGTTAGAATACGTGATATGGTAGATATTGGCATAGGTGGTGTAAGTGTAGGTGGTATATATTTTTTAACTCTTGATTTTGTAAAGGCAGGCATTGCTTCAGCAGCATTTGGTATACTGCTTGCATTTGTTGATATCTTCATTAGAGAAAAAGAAACACTGTTACTTAAGACGTTGCTGTTTTTGGTTATTGGTATAGCATTGTATATTTATGGTTATTTTATTTTATAATACTGTTATCGCCTTCTGATTTCGGAAAGCCAGTCCCACCAGTTGCGTATATAATCCAGTACGGGAGTTGAAATTTCTGCACTGCCAAAGATATACAACCGTGCCAAAACAGGACCATATCGGAATGTTGCCAGACCAACCAGAAAACCAGCAATAACATCAATGACATAGTGATACCGTAAATATACAGTAGAAATTATAAGAAGTAGTGCCCACACTGATGCAATAATACTGAATTTTTTGTGGAATTTGATAGCCAGAAGGACTGTAAGTATTGAAACTAATGTGTGCCCACTCGGGAAACAATCACGTGTAACCCCTTCTAAGTATGCCAGACCATGGTGGATAAAATTGAATAACAGAAGCCCTTCAAGTGGTTGTGTCTGAAGATGAGTTAAAGTAAACCGTGGGCCAATGGCCGGGAATATATAATAGCCAATATATGACAAATAAAAACCAAGCATTATGGTGGATGCAACTATATGGAATTCAACTTTTCTTTCTTTCAGATACAATAGCAGGCAAAATGTAAAAGGCAAAAAATAGAAGCTAGCATATACTATCTGTAATAATTCAGTGACAAATGGATGTAGTGCTTTTTCCAGTAATACAGTGGGATGATTTCCAAAAAATAGTGCATAATCAATTTTTATTAAGGTTGTATCAATATCATGCGGATTGATAAGTGGTACAAGTTTATTGTGTTCCATAAATATTGCAACAAGCAGTGGCAATATGTACCAGTCTCGGTATATGGCAAATAATGGTGAAGCGGCATATCGCTGAGCAAATACAGTGGCAACGATAAGCAACATAATTGTAATATTGATGGTAAAAATTACAGGAGCAAATGTTATATGTGAGAAAATGATAATTAATAGATTCAGGAATAACGCCATGCCAAACGTCAAAAGCTCTTCAAGGTGAATCCTTGAATCATACTCTGTTAATACCTTCTGCAGCATATCCGGCCTCTTATCCCAATATATATATGTATAATAGCGTATTCAATATTGTTATAAAATAATATATACAAAATATTTAAAAATGACAATATTTTGCGTTTGTTACATGCGTAAAAACAATTATAGTGCTAATTTTAATCATTTGTCAAGAAATATTATATGACAGCAAGAAAAGCTTTATATTCTTCCGCAATGATTTCGGGCATTAGCAGAGTAAATGAATCATCATGTAACATTTGGAGATAGTTGATTTCGCTTGTTGCATTTGGTGGAAATGTTACTCGTGGACATATTCGTATGTGTGGATAAAAGATATTATTATTAGCAATAGAATAGAAGGCCATATTAAAATTATCAATTTTTTTACTGTGTAGATACTGAAGAGTTTTTATCAAATATTCTATTACTGTGTAAAGTTTTCCTTTTAATGTGTGTAGTGGTGCAAAGTGGTGGAGTATTCCCAAAATATCAAACTGACCTCTTGGGGCAAAAGCCACTAACCAGGTACTATCGCCCAAACTTATAATAATCCGTTCATTGAGTTGTTTTTCAAGATTTATGTAATCCCAAAATAGGTTGTTGTTTTTTTCAAGGTTTGACAGTATGTCAGTATAGTAATTGGATGGCGTTGATGACGCTATAACCTGAAGATGAGGATGTATTAAAGAGCTTCCTGCAACTGGCATATAATTCCAGTTTATGGATTGATAGGGATACTGTGCTGGGTCAATGTCGGATAAAAATAATAATGCACATTCAAATGCATCCTGTAACATTTCAAAACTAAAATTGTTTATAGCTACATAGTGCTGGCTTGTTATGGTGACAACGGCGTTATGTTCATCATAGGGAAATGCGTTGGGGAAGCAACGTGCATTGCCATAGGTATACCTGTTCCTTAAGGGGTGAGGTAAATTTTGGGGTCAGAGCATCAATGAGCCCGGGGCAAAAGGGGCATGTTTTGGCTGATTCTTCTATCATTGTGCTGCGATCTGTGGTTGCAAATTCTTTCAATGACATTCCTAATACACGTGTGTTGCGTCCGGTTAAAGGGCAGTAGCGGATTTGGCAGGTACGTTGTGTTTCCTTAAATTGCTGGAACGGGTCTTTTATGGTTATTGTCTTGGTTTCTTTTTTTAATTGCATCAGTTACCTCCGTAATGGTATTCATAAACCTAAAATTAAGGTGGAGTGTAGTATGTGAATACATATAAATGCTATGGCAGCTTTTGCAATTAATTTTTTGAATAATGCTTTTTTATAATAGATGAAACAAAATAAAACGTTTAGCATTATATACAAATTTAATATCAAATAGTATATAAAGTTAACTCTTATGGGCACATCAAAAACTGCTTTTGCCTTTAATAATTTAAAATAAAAAAAGCATTTTTTTACTTAATTTATGTGCCCACAAGCGAACATTCTCGATATTGGTTTTTAGAAGTTCTCTTATTTTGATTGACATGATCCTTCCACACGCTGCATGTTAATACGCAAAAATATTTATTTAAAATCTTAACGGTAAGTCAAGGAAAGTAAATGACCATATAGGTTTTAAAAGAATTAGGGGGACAGATAACATGAAAAGGTTTATATGTATTATAATAGTCATGCTATGTGGTTCGTTAGGTTTTGCTCAAAAAGGAAAAAATCTTCAGTGGATAGTATTGCCACAATTTGAAAATGTAAGAAATTTTTCTGAAGGTATGGCTGCAGTACAGTTGAATGGCAAATGGGGTTTTATTGATAATGAAGGAAAGGTTATTGTTGAACCGCAATATGATGATGTGGGCGATTTTCATGATGGTATGGCTTTTGTTAAGATTGATGATAAATATGGATTTATTGATAAAGAAGGTGTAGTGAAGATCCCACCGCAGTTTACGGGTGTGTTTGATTTTTCAGAAGGTTTAGCTGCTGTATCTAAGGATAGACGTTATTACGGGTATATCAATAAAGAAGGCAAAGTGATTGTTCCTTTTGAATATGATTTTCCAAATTATTGCAGAGAAGGCATGATACCTGTTTGGAAAGGAGTAAAAGCTGGATATGTCAATTCCGAAGGTGTAATGGTTATACCTTTAATTTATACATCAACGTATGAATTTTCTGAAGGATTAGCAGCTGTAGTGAAAGATAAAAAGATGGGATATATAAATAAACAAGGCGAATTTGTCATCCCACTCAGGTTTGATCAAGATTTGTATTTTGTAGGGGACTTTAAAGAAGGTATGGCGTCAATTTTAAGCAAAAAAGATAAAGGAAACTATAAATATGGTTTTATTAACAAACAGGGCGATATTATTGTAGATCCAATATATGAGCATACGTTAAGATTCTCTGAGGGAATGGCAAATGTAAAGAAAAATGACAAATGGGGTTATGTCAACAAACAGGGTATTTTAGTTATTGAACCTAAGTTTAAATATTCATCTAATTTTAAAGAGGGATGTGCCCCTGTGACTGAGGATGGAAAAAAAGCAGGATATATTGACTATAATGGAAACTGGATAATATCTCCACAATTTGATGAAGCCTATGAGTTTAATGAAGGAATAGCGCGTGTAATCGTAGATGGTAATGTTGGTTATATAGATAAATCTGGAAGATATGTTATACAACCAACAATTTACCGTTATGGTGCAAGTGATTTTGTAGAAGGAGCAGCTGCAATTTTTTCTCAGGTTAAAATTGGGAAAGAATATAAAAGCGGATGGGGATTTATTAAAAATCCACTCCCATTGGCAAAAAAAGTTAATTCATTAGAAAAAGCGGGGGCTTATGTTGGAAATGTAAAAGAAGTAAAAAGTGATGAAATCTTAATAGTTGGTAAAGATATTGCTGAAAGAGTGAGAATGTTTGAAAAATTATGTATTTTCAGTGGCGATAAATTAATACTTTTACGTGCACATTTTCCTATGATGACTACTGCAAAGTGTAAAGTTATATCAGGATCAATTAAGCAAATTACACCGGGGATGAAAGTATATAAGTATCGTGAAAAAGATAAAGATAATCAAAAAGCTATGTAATTAATAATTGAATTGGTGCGAGTCATTTTAATCGTAGATATGTTTTAATTATGAAAAAGCAGAAAGATATATATAAAAGTGAAATTTAGCTTTTGTAGATGTTACTATTGTTTTTTCATTTTGTTGTTAATGTGGACTGGTAATCATTTACAAAATTATGATGAAAGTTGAACAAAAATACAGATTGTTCTATTTTATTATTATGCAAAACCAGGTGGTATATGGAACAGATAATAAAACGATACAATGAGTTAATTGATTTAATAAAAAAATACAACTACTATTACTATACGCTGGATAAACCTCTTGTAGATGATGCAACCTATGATGAGCTTTTGAAAGAGCTTATTGCATTGGAAGAACAATATCCTGAGATTGTGCGGCAGGATTCGCCCACTAAAACTGTTGGTGCCGTTATTCAGACTTCATTTAAAGAAGTGCGGCATACCCCGCCTATGCTAAGTTTAAGCAATGCAATGGATGAGGGGGAATTAAATGAATTCCATCAACGCTGTAGCAAATTATTGGGCACAAGTACCATTGAATATTGTGCCGAACTTAAGTACGATGGGCTTGCAGTTGAACTTGTGTACCAGAATGGTGTATATGTGCAGGGTTCAACGCGGGGTGACGGTGAAGTGGGTGAAGATGTTTCGGAAAATATTGCAACCATAAAAAAAGTACCAGCACGGCTGCATGGCAATGTACCCCAATATATCAGCGTGCGAGGTGAGGTTATAATGCGCCATGGTGAGTTTGAACGTTTGAACCAACTAAGAAGGAATAATGGCGAGCCAGAATTTGCCAACCCAAGAAATGCTGCTGCAGGATCGCTGAGGCAGCTTGACCCTGTTATCACTGCACAGAGGGAGCTTGATATTGTGCTGTATGGAATTGGAAGGATTGAGCCAGAAGGGATGGCGATGACACAAAACCAGCTGTATGAATTGTTTGCAAGTTTAGGTTTGCCGTCACCACAGTATTATACAGTGGGTTTGCTACAGGATGTTAAGCAATTTTATACATATTGGATGGAACATAGATATACGCTTGATTTTGATATTGATGGGGTGGTAGTAAAAGTTAACCGCTTTGATTTGCGCGATGCTATGGGGAGCACTTCCAAAGCTCCACGGTGGGCTATTGCGTGGAAGTTCCCCGCACGAGAAGCTATTACAGTGCTCAAATCGGTTGATTATCAGGTTGGGCGCACAGGGCTTGTAACACCAGTAGCTAATTTGGAGCCAATTAATATTGGTGGTGTTCTGGTGAAGCGCGCAACGCTCCATAACTTTCAGGAAGTAAAGAGGCTGGACATTAAGATTGGTGATACCGTTAAGGTGATTCGTGCCGGTGATGTAATCCCAAAAGTGGTGGAAGTGCTAAAAGACAAACGGCAGGAAGGTAAAGAGATAGTACCTCCTGATAGGTGCCCTGCATGTAAATCATTGTTGCAGCAAGAAGATATATATATTCGCTGTGTCAATCCACAGTGCCCTGCAAAAGAGTATGAGACACTGTGTTTCTTTGTTTCAAAAGATGGTATGGATATTGAATATGTAGGTCCTGAACTTCTTAAACGCCTGTATGAACAGAAAAAGATAAAAACCATTGCTGACATCTATGCGCTCAAGCGCGATGACCTTCTGCAGATTGAGCGTATGGGCGATAAAATTGTGGATAAGATACTTGATTCAATTAATCAGCGAAGAGTGGTACCACTGTCACACTTTTTACGGGCATTGGGCATTCGCAATGTTGGTGACCATATAGCAAAGGTTATTGCACGTCATGTACGTTCATTGGAAAAATTACAGGAGCTATCGCCGCAAGAACTCATGACAATACCTGAAGTAGGTCCGGGTGTTGCCCAGTCAGTGTATGATTTTTTCCATAATGAAGAGTCATTGGGGATTATAAACAAGATGCTGCAAAATGGTGTAACCGTAACCGAGGAAGCTGTAGAAGAAGCGCAGGAGAATCCATTTAAAGGAAAGACCGTTGTTTTTACTGGAACTTTGCAAAGCATGACCAGGCAGGAGGCTGAGCGCCTAATTGAGTCACTAGGTGGGAGAGCTTCAGGTTCGGTGAGCAGCAAAACTGATTTTGTGGTTGCTGGAGAGGAAGCCGGTTCTAAACTTGAAAAAGCACGCAAACTCAATGTGCGTATTCTTTCAGAAGAAGAATTTTTGAAGATGGCTGGAAGGGGATAATGAAGATTAATCAACTTTTGGATACAATTTGGCGGCATTATTACTTACTTAGTGTACTTCTGTTTTATTTTTCTTTTTTAACACATTTGAATCTATATCTGCCGTTGCTATCAGTGTGTGCGTGGGTTAGCCTAGTGCCGTTACTTACGTATGTGCGATCCAGACCATTAAAAGACGTATACATAACATCATTTATTACCGGCCTTTTTGGTTTTGGTGTTGTCTATTACTGGATGGGCGATTTTGGTCAGGCGCTGCCATACGGGAAGGTTGTGATTATTGCACTGATAGTTCCGTGTATTTCGGTTTTCTTTGCTACAAAGATATTTGTTGCTGAATATCTTTCACGTGTTTTTCCTCACCTTACTGTTATAATATATCCATCCGTGTGGATTGCATTTGATTGGGTACAGACTATTGGAACTATGGCATTCCCATGGAATTTTTGGGGTTACACACAATATCCATTTATACATTTCATTCAGATAGCTTCGATTGTTGGTATTTTTGGCATAACATTTATTGTGATTTTTTCAAATATCAGTATTGCCCAGTATATAATAGCAAAGATGAATAACAGTAACTATCGCCATGCACTTGTTGCCTGTACTCTTTGCTGCGTCATTGTGGCAGCTTCTACAGTGTATGGCTTTATACGGCTTCATGGCCAAAAAGATGGACACAATACGCACCTGCGAGTAGCAATGGTGCAGTCATGCTTTTCGCCATGGGAAAACTGGATTAAAAACAGGTATGAGTATCTAAATATATTACGAGAGCTAACAAATAAAGCAATGCAACATGATCCTGATCTTGTAGTGTGGTCAGAATCTGCTACGCTTGAAAATATTTCGTACAGCTACTTCAATGGCAATTTGAATGATTTTGAAGAAGCAGTGCTTGCTTTGGCAGCTAGTAACCGTGTACCGCTTTTGACTGGCGAGATTGGAGTAATTGAAGATACAGTGCATCACAGGTATTATCCGCAAAACAGCATGGTGCTTATTAATTCTACAGGGCAGGTTGTTGACACCTATGCCAAAATACATCTGGTGCCATTTGGCGAGTGGTTCCCGTATGGGGAATTGTTCCCGTTTGTGAATGATATAGTTGATGCGTTTGGTGGCTCAAACTTTGTGCCAGGTGATAGCCCGCGTATTTTTACCATAGGTTCGTTCAGATGTGCCCCCCTTATATGCTATGAAAATATTTTTCACAAATTATGCCGCAACTATGCAAAGACAGGTATTGACTTTTACGTAAATATCACAAACCTTTTGTGGACAGAAAACCCCATTGGCCCTATGCAACACTTTTATTTTTCGGTGTTCAGAGCCATTGAAAATGGAATATGGTTTGTGAGTGCAGGCAACTCTGGATTTACTGCACTGATTGACCCGTATGGCCGCGTGACTTCATGGGTACCTTTAATGAAAAAAACATATTGTGTAGGGGACATAGATTTAAGTAAAAACACCAGTACATTATATCGACGTTGTGGTGACAGTATTTTATATATATCATTTGCATTTTTAATTGTGTTATGGGCGATAGTTATCGGTAATACATTGATTGCCAAAAAAAGGAAACACTGATGCGAATAATCTACTGTACCGATATCCATGGCGCATTTGAACGTGTGCGCGAGCTACTATATGAGACGATAGCCGATGTGTATATAATCTCCGGCGATTTGATTGATATACCTTTTTATAATATGGATAGTGCCATTCGCTATTATGAATTGCAGATGTATTTTGATACTATGCGAAAGCAGATGGGCCGTGATGATGTTACTGTGGAAGACTTTGTTGATGAATTGCTGGAGATGCCGCATATAACCGAGGACGTTGCGGAGTTAGGTACTAAGTTTCAGCAATATACAATACGTGCACGCCGTGTAATGCAGCAAAAATATAAAGTGCTAGCTAACATTTTTAGCTTTAAACCTCAAACGTATATATTTGCACTGCCTGGCAATTATGACATGGATTTGAAATACACATCGCTTCATGACCGAGACCTTCATATGCACTGGTATCTGGTGGAAGATCAGGTGATAGCAGGATATGGTGGTGCAGATGTGTTTACCGCGGGGATTCCGCAAAAGTATGTTGTACCTTACAGAGCCGGCATTGGAATTGATGACCGTAAAAACGAAATGTATAATTTTTTTAAAGCAGTGCGCCCCACTATAATAGTAACGCATCAGCCTGCACATGGAGTGCTGGACTGGCTTGCCCCGGTTGGCCCAACAGGTTCACCGGCATTGAGGACGTATTGTGACAACAACCCTGTTATCCTGTGCTTAACTGGCCATATCCATGGTTCATGGGGAATACAGGAGGTTGAGCATACACTGTATTTAAATCCTTCACCATTTGGTGATATCACCACTGTGCGCCATGATGTGCTAGAAGGGGGTTTCTTCTACCAGATAGAATTAGAGGAAGGTAAGGTAGTCCAAGTGCTGTACAGAAAAATGTATAATGAGCGTGTGTATGATCTGGCTGAATATGTAAAGAAAGATGGTATGTGGGCTGAAACTATCATTGATGAAGGCCGATTCAATGCAAAAAAGAAATTACATAATATTGATATGAATATTCAGCAGTACTCGCACATACCTGAAATTGAACTGTTCAAGGAAATCAAAAATTTTTTCAGAATGTTCCAGACCGAAGAATCAGAATTACGCGTTGAAAAGCTTGAGGAGATAGTTAAGCGGATTGAGCCAATGATAGAAGATATAGCAATGGATGTTGTGGGCTCGGTCAATGTGGGACTGTCGCAGCCAAGTTCGGATATTGATATAGTACTGTATTTGCGATGTGGATTGCAATGTACCGATAATCCTTTATCATGCAATTGTTGCAAGGATGCAGCAGAAATGATACGAAATGCATTGCAGGATGAATATAAATTTGAAGTACTTGATTGTATTGATTTAAACGAGGTTGAAAGAAGTATAAAAGAAAAAAATTATGAATCTGAAACATTACAGCGGTTTGTGGCATATCGTTCTATCTGCCGACCAATTAACTACCGCGTCATAGCACCTTTGGAAGATATGCTTAATCAGGATATTGAGTTCAGAAAAGAGGTGGAGGGGAGCATCAGATCATATTTTAAAATATTTGTCACAACATCACAACACATACGTTCGTTTAAAAAATATGAAAACCGGTTGAAAACAATTGGGATACGCCTGCCTGATTCAATCCGCCGAAAAATATTACAGTATCTGCAAAGTGAAGAAGACAAAGAATTTTAGTTTTTTAGTTGTATTTTCCAACCAAAACGATTATAGTAATTTTAGGTTATACTGCTTTTCTTATAATGAAGGTTGTATTCATGGATAATCGTAAAAAAACACGTAAGCCGTCTAAAAGTGCAAGAAATCTAAAACAAAAGAAGACATTACCACCTACAAAAAAAATTTCACAAAAAGTGGATCGTTTTGACCTTGTGGCAAATGAAGAGCTTACCATATTCAAAGAACTGGTAGAAAACTCATCATACGCTATCGGCATGTCCACGCCTCAGGGGAAGCATTATTATCAGAATAAAGCATTTAGTGAGCTTTTTGGAGATATTGGGGATGATCCGCCTTCTACGTTGTATGTTGATAAAAAAATTGGAAGAGAAGTATTCACAACAATTATGTCCGGAGGCTCATGGACCGGACAGGTAAAAATGTATGATAGAAATAAAAATATAATAGATGTGTACTTACGTGCTAATGCTATTAAAGATGCTGCAGGGAAGGTTATAGGTTTAGTAGGCATCCACGAGGATATAACGACTATTAAATTAATGGAGAAAATTTTAAAAGAAAATGAGGAAAAATTTAGAGCCATCTTTGAATCAACAACTGATGCTGTGTTTATTATGAAAGATGATGTGTGCATTGATTGTAATCCCGCTACTCTGAAGATGTTCAAATGCTCACGCAATGATATTATTGGTGCTTCAGCTCACCAGTTTCACCCGCAATTCCAGCCCAATGGGAAAAAATCAAAAGAATTGGCACTACGCTATATTCAAAAAGCAAAAAAAGGCATTCCCCAACATTTTGAATGGCAACATTTGAAATTGGATGGCACCCCATTCTATACAGAGGTAAGTCTAAATAGACTGGTCTTTGGCAAAGAAGTATTCTTGCTGGCAATAGTACGCGATATTACTCATCGTAAGGAAATAGAAACCCGATTGAAGAAGAGTGAACAGTGGTACAAGGCGTTATTTGATACTTCGCCAGACGTAATTATCATTTACGATTTTAAAGGCAATATTTTTGCTGCAAATCATAGAGCACGTGAATTATACGGTGTTGGGACTATCGGTGAATTGTTAACTGAAGTCACAAATATACTGGATTTGCTGGATGAAAACGATAAAAAGAAAGCCATAGCCACTATGGAAAATACTCTTAAAACAGGATATGCAGCAGGGAATGTTTATACAATTAAAAATAAAAAAGGCCAAAAGATTCAGGTTGAAGTTCATTCTTCAGTTTTGCCAGATAATGAAGGTAATCCTCAGGCGTTTATAAGTATTATCAGAGATATTTCTGAGCGTATCAAATCAGAAAAAGAGTTAAAGGATAGGGAATCAAAATACAGAGCATTATTTGAAAATGCTACTGAAACCATCATGGTGATACAGGATGGCATGATTAAATTGTTCAATAACCGTGCTTCAGAGCTAAGTGGTTATTCACCAGAAGAATTAGCGTCACGCTCATTTATAGATTTTATACATCCCGAAGACCGTGAGATGGTATTAAATACGTACCTACAGAGAATACAGGGTAAACAGGCTCCAACACAGTATAATTTTAAGATAATTACAAAAAATCAGGAAATACGGTGGGTTGAAACACATGTTGTTTTGATTGAATGGGAAGGCAAGCCCGCAACATTAAATTTTCTTACTGATATAACAGAACGTAAAATTATTGAAGACCAGATAAAAGAAAATGAAGCAAAATACCGTACACTCTTTAATTGTGCAAATGATGCAATCTTTATAATGGATAAAGAAATATTTATTGATTGCAATTATAAAACGCTGGAAATGTTTGGATGCACCAGGGAACAGATTATAGGTACGCCTCCATATCAATTTTCCCCAGAATATCAGCCTGATGGAAGAAAATCAAAAGAAAAAGCACTGGAGAAGATTCATAAAGCTCTTGAAGGGTATCCTCAGTTTTTTGAATGGCAGCATTGCAGATATGACAAAACCCCTTTTGAAGCTGAAGTAAGCCTTAACGCCTTTGAGCTTGGTGGCAAACAGTATATTCAGGCGATAGTTCGTGATATAACCGAACGTAAAAAAGCAGAAAATATGCTCCGAAGAAGTGAAGAACAGTACCGAATGCTGGTGGAAACTGCAAAGGAGGGTATTTGGAAAATTGAAAATGATGTTACTACCTATGTAAATAAAGCAATGGCTGATATGATGGGGTATACACAAGAAGAGATGATGGGAAAATCTATTTATGATTTTATGTTTGATGAAGATATCCCAGAATTAAAAGAAAGGTTAAAAAAACGAGCAAAAGGGATTGATGAGGTATACGAAGGCAGACGGAAAAAGAAAGATGGCAGCCCATTGTGGGCGATAGTTTCAGCAAAAGCAATCATAGATGAAAAAGGTAATTATGTTGGTTCTTTTGCTCTTTATACTGATATAACTGAAAGAAAAAAAGCCGAAGCTGAAATAGTAAACAAACAGAAGCTACTTGAAGATATCATTGCATATACTCCTGATCCCACTCTGGTGATTGATAAAAATGGTATCGTTATAGCTTGCAATAAAGCTATGGAAGAGTTGTTGGGGGTAAATGCCAGTGAATTGATTGGTAAGGGAAATTATGAATATGCATTACCATTGTATGGGGTGCGCAGGCCAATTTTAATAGATTTAGCTTTGCATTATGATGGTGAAATAGCAAAAAAATATACATATGTCAAAAAAGAAAAGGATGTACTGATTGCAGAAACTACCATAGATAACTTCAGAGGCAAAAAAGTATATTTATGGGGCAAGGCTGCACCACTGTATAATAAAGATGGAAATATAATAGGAGCTATCGAAACTATCCGTGACATAACCGAGCAAAAACAAAATGAACTGGCACTCAAGGAGAGTGAGCAAAAATTTAGAGAAATATTTGACTCAACTACTGATTCAATTATGATTGATGAAATTACTGAAACAGGTGCCAGAATCATTGATTGTAACCAGCAAACTTTGGAAATGTATGGATATTCCTCAAAAGAAGAAATGCTTTCGGGCAATATTGGTGATTTAAGTGCAAATATTTATCCATATACAGAAGAGGAAGCACAGGAAAAAGTTGCTCTTGCATTAAAAGGCGAAGTTCCTACCTTCGAGTGGTTGGCAAAAAAGAAAAATGGTGAAGTATTCTGGGTAGAAGTAACACTTAAAAAAGTAACACTTGCAGGCAAGGAAAGAGTATTGGCAATAGTACGTGATATAAATGAAAGAAAAAAAACAGAAGAAAAGCTGACTCTTTATAGTAAAAGATTAAATACTATTATTGAAGCTGTAAATATTGGTACGTGGGAATGGAATGTGCAGACGGGTGAGCTTGTTTTAAATGAGGTCTGGGCAAATATGGTTGGGTATACATTACAGGAGCTATCGCCCATATCATTACAAACATGGGAATCATTAACCCACCCTGAGGATTTAAAAAAAGCTTATGATACGCTGGAAAAACACTTCAATGGCCAATTGCCGTATTACGAATGCGAAATAAGAATGAAACACAAAAATGGTAATTGGATATGGATTCTTGATAAAGGCAGAGTGGTGATGTGGACTAACGATGGCAAACCGCTCATGATGTATGGTACCCATACCGATATTACAAAATTAAAAGAAACTGAACAGGCCTTACGCCAATCAAAAGAGTTTATTAATAATGTCCTTGATACTATACCTGTAAGAGTATTCTGGAAAGATAGGCAATTGAGATATTTAGGGTGCAACAGGGCATTTGCTGTTGATGCTGGGTATGATGACCCTGCTCAAATTGTTGGAAAGACAGATTTTGATATGGCCTGGAAACAGCAAGCAGAGCTCTACAGGAAAGATGATAAAGATGTAATAGAAACTGGGATTGCGAAATTGGGTTATGAGGAACCTCAAAATACGCCTGATGGTAACATATTATGGCTGCGTACCAGCAAAGTACCATTGCGCAATGAAAGTGGTGAAATTATAGGCGTGCTTGGAACGTATGAGGATATTACAGAAGCAAAAAAAGCTGAAAAAGATCTTAAAGACAGCGAAGAACGGTACCGTAATTTAGCTGAATCAACACAGGATTGTATAGCTTTGCATGATATGAATGGTGTTATTCAATACGTAAATCAGGCTGCAGTAAATATTACTGGATATTCACGTGAAGAGATAATTGGTAAAAATATAATCATGTTCATTCCACGTAAGTACCGGCGTTCAATTTATGAACGGCACACAAAGCGGCTTAAAGGATTTATGGGTATAGATCAGTTTGAAGCAGAAATGATTAATAAATATGGAGTTTTAATACCTGTACAGGTGACTTCAACACCTATTGTTAAGGATAATAAGATTGTATCAATAATGATTGTTGTTCATGACCTTACTCAGCGCAAAATAGCTGAGGAGTTATTGATAAAGAATAAAGAGCGTCTGGAAGCTGCAATATCTATACTGCAATATGATGCACATGATACTCGTGAATTAATTGATTATGTGTTGAATCAGGCTTTGCTGTTAACAGGGAGCAAAATTGGTTTTATCATGAGTTATGATAACAAAGAAAAGAAATTCTCTGTTGAAGCATGGTCAAAAGAAGTCATGTATGAATGTACTATAATAGAGAAGCCAGAAGTGTATTATCTGCATAATGCCGGTATATGGGCTGAAGCGGTCCGTCAGGCACGGCCAGTTATTATTAATAATTATAAAGAGCCACATACAGCAAAGAAAGGCTATCCAGAAGGCCATGTGGATATTATCCGGTATTTGGGTATACCAGTATTTAAAAATAAAGAGATAGTTGCCACTGTTGGTGTTGCCAATAAAGAAACTGATTATACTGAAATAGATGTTTTGCAATTAACATTGCTTATGGATGCAGCATGGAAATCAATTGAGCGTTTGGAGATAAAACTGGCTCTTTCTGAAAGTGAAGCAAAATTCAGAACGTTAGCTGATTTAAGCCCAACGGCTATTATGATGTATCAGGATGATAAATTTGTATACGTTAATAAGGCTGCTGAGCGCATTTCAGGTTACAGTTTTGAAGAAGCAGTTACTATGGATTTTTGGTCTATTGTACATCCTGATGATTTGCAGATGATTATTGAAAAAGGAAAGAAACGACAAGCGGGTCAACATGGATTAGATAGTTATGAGTTCAGGATTATTACAAGGGGTGGGGAAATTAAATGGGTCTATATCACCAGTGCAACTGTGCAATATAGAGGTAGACCTGCTGGTCTTGTTTCAGTGTTGGATATAACCGACCGTAAAAAAGCAGAGGACGCCCTGTATGAAGAAAAGGAAAAACTACAGATAACTCTACAAAGTATTGGTGACGGAGTAATAGCAACAGATACTCAAGGTAAAGTGGTGATTATAAATGCAGCTGCACAGCGGCTTACAGGGTATTCCCAGATAGAAGCGGAAGGGAAACCTCTTACAGAGATCTTTACAATTATTCATGAGCTATCGGGCAAACCTTTAGAAAACCCGGTTGAAAAAGTATTAGCAACAGGAAAAGTATATGAGCTTTCTAATCATACAGTCCTGGTGGCAAAAGACGGTACACGACGTATTATTGCTGATAGTGCTGCACCTATTAAAGATGCTTCTGGAAATATTCTGGGAGTTGTACTTGTATTTAGAGATATGACCGAAAAACTACAGCTAATTGAGCAATCGCAACGTGCACAGCGGTTAGAATCATTAGGGATTCTGGCTGCAGGTATTGCCCATGATTTCAACAATATTCTGGAGGGTGTGTTTGGGTATATTGGACTTGCTAATGCATATGTAAAAGATGCCAATATATCTGATTTGCTATCACAGGCACTTAAGTCAATCCAGCGTGCAAAAGGTTTGACCGGGCAACTTTTGACATTTTCAAAAGGTGGACAACCGGTTAAAAAAGTGCAGTCAATTATACCTTTATTGGAAGATACAGTACAGTTTGCAATTAGTGGTTCAAATATTAAAGCGCAATTCTATTTTGATGAAAATCTTAATAATGCTAATTTTGACTATAACCAGATTGCACAGGTAATTGAAAATGTAGTTATCAATGCTGTTCAAGCAATGCCAATGGGAGGTACTATAACTGTAAGTGCAAACAATGTATCATTTAGTGGCAATGAACATCCATTGCTTGAGGGTGATTACATTAGAATAACTATTGCTGACGAGGGTGTAGGCATTCCTAAAGACCTACTGCCTAAAATATTTGATCCTTTCTTTACTACAAAAAGTTTGGGACAAGGCTTGGGGCTTGCAACAAGCTATTCAATTATTACACGGCATAATGGAACAATAGAAGTTGAATCAGAACCAGGAAAAGGAACAACGGTGTATATTTATCTGCCAGCCTCAAAAAGTAGAGTACAAGATGTACAAAAGAAAGAAGAAAAGAAGATACTGAAAGGAGGAAAAATACTTATTCTTGATGATGAACCTACAATGCGACAGATTATGCTACAATTTTTAGAACATCTGGGTTTTGAAGGAGTAGCTGTTGACAATGGAAACGATGCAATTGAAATATTTTTAAGGGAAAAAGAAAAAGGAAGGCCATTTGATGCATTAATCTTTGATATGACAATAAAGGGAGGTATGGGTGGCAAAGAAGCAATTGCCGAAATACGAAAATATGATTCCAAAGTGCCTGCATTTGTCATGAGCGGGTATAGTGAAGACTATGTAATGGTACACCCCCAGGAACATGGATTTAACGCTGGTATTAGCAAACCGTTCACACTTGAAGAATTGGAAGCATTGCTGGCAAAGTATTTTTAAGTATTTTATAAAAAATGTTTATTAAACCTTCAACAATAGCAATTTTTAAAAAGCATGGTATACGTATTGACAGTGATTTGCAACTGTCATCCTAAATCATGTGTTAGCTTAAAGGCAACACAATTTGCCAAAAGGTTCGATAGCTCATTGTCGATGAATGCACTGGCGGTAATTGATAAAACAAAGCCATGGCCACTTGATATTGAAAAGTTATTATAAAGTGGCAAAACTCTGAAAAACTCTATTAAAAAAAGATTCAAAGCTGTAAAAGGTATTTTCAGGTGCGCTGCATTCAATGATAAAGATAGTAGCACCTGTGTTGATAATACGTATCCGGTGAATAGAACTAACTTTATTTCTATATGTTGCAACTAGAATACCACCGTTATCGTTTCGTGATTGTAGTACAAAGTGAGCATTTGGGTCAATATCCCATATCTTCCATGTCAATTCAGCAAGAATATCAGATTGTATTGATTTCAATTTGAAAACTTTAATGTAGATGTCTTTTGAGTAAGCACAGATAAATTCATGAATATCACTTTGCATCATTTCAGATATATCCCATGCGGGCACTTCAACCTGAAACCCCAAAGCGCTTTTGTACATAGTAAAACAATTTGGCGATGAGTTGGATATATTTGGCATGACTACTGTTAACAGTGTAACAATGACAATTAAAAAATTTTTCATTATTTACACCTCCTTGCGGGATATAATTTAACCTTCATCATTTGAGGCAAACCCTTGAATATTTTCTTTCGTTTGCTATCCGTAAATATAGTCTTAAAACATTTTACAATTAGCAATTTCACCTCTTTAAGGTAGCTACAAAACTAATTGGTAAGAGATTCCTCCGAACGTATCTACTTTAAAATAATAATAAGAAATTGCAAATGTTATTTATATGCTTGAATAGTATTTGTTGTATACTCTGATTTCTATCGTATAGAAAAGCTTTCAAAAAGAAAATAAAAAAATATTCATAATAATTTTATATATACTTTACTGTTGATTGGCATCTTACAAACAAAGAAAATTTTGTTATAGCTTTTTTATTTTATAAACAGCTGGAGACTTTTTATGCCAGTTTCGACAGTTGAAAGTATAATATATCGATTACATGAGCCTTTACCAATGCGCTTTACAGCAGGAATGCTTGTCAGTTCAATGTATTATGTTTTTTCTGATACTAAAATTGATGCACTGTCGGAAGCGCTTGCAAAAAATGAAGACATCTTTGCATGCGCGGTTGTAGACAGGTCTATGAAAGTACATGGCGTAATTGTTAGGAAGGATCTTTTTGATATTCTGGGAAGGCGTTTTGGCAGAGAATTGTACTATAACAAAACAGCGCTTGATATGATACAGAGGGTGCAGAGTTTTCCTTATAACATACATGTGTTTGAATGTGCAAAGATTATTGAAAGAGATCTACTCACAGGTGTGCAGGATTATTATGTTCTGTTAGATGATAACGGCTGTTACAGTGGCATTTTTTCAACAAAAGATATGTTGATATTCCTGTCTCGATTAACACGTATTGATATTGATCAGGCAAAACGAATAATAAGTAGAATCATAAAAAAAGAATATATTATAAAAACCAAGCGTTTGCATATTGCAGTACGTACTGAAATGGTGCAGGATATTGGCGGAGATTCATATTATGTTCTATCGTCAAAAAGCAAAAATCAGCATGTTATTGCGGTGTGTGATGTTTCAGGAAAAGGAATAGCAGCATCAATGATAACTACACTTATAAGTGGCATGATATCATCGTATGACTTTGAAAAAAATTCTATAGAATATTTTCTTATACAGTTAAATAATTTTATTTATACTACTTTTGAAGGTGAACGTTTTGTTACTGCATGTTTTATGTTGATTGATGAAGATAGCGGGATGTTAAATATGTATGATTTTGGCCATTCAATGACATATTTATTACGGAATAATAATATGTTTAAATTGTCTTTGAAGGAAATAAATATACCATTGGGAATTCAAAAAATGCATTCTGTTAATGGTGGTAGAGCAAAAATAGAGCCAGGTGACACTATCATAGCATTTACCGATGGTATTATTGAGCAGCGAAATATTGAAGGCAAAGAATATGGAGTGCAGAGATTAAATAAATTAATTATTGATAATAATACATTTGATCCTATGAACACAATTAATGCAGCATTTGATACTATAAAAAATTATAAAGGAAGGTATCCACAACAGGATGATATGACCCTGTTGTGTATTCGATATGAATAGAGTATTATTTATACTGTATAGTATATACCTCAACTGGTTGTTCAATTCCACGGATCGTTACTAATTCCATACGTGTTGTTTGAATAGAGGGGGCTAGCTTTTTTACATCTGAACTAATTAATATACTATCTTCACTGCACAACTGTTCCAATCGTGAGGCAATATTTACTACTTTTCCTATAGCAGTAAATGTTAACCTGTCCGATGGTCCAAAACTTCCAACTGTAGCATATCCACAGTGTATGCCTATTCGTAGGTGAAGTGAATGATCTTTTAATTGGTTTTTCCAGCTAATTTGTAATTTTTGAAATACCTTTTGCATTTCAATAGCCATATTAAGAGCATTATCTACCTGCATTGAAGGTATCATGGAATAGGGAGCACCAAATATAATCATGATACCATCTCCCAGAAACTTATCAACAGTACCATTAAATTTATGTGCAATGGTTGTCATCTGGGTTAAATATTGGTTGAGTATATCAGCAGCTATCTCCGCTTCACTTACATCAGTAAGCTTTGTAAATCCCTGTATATCAGTAAAGCAAACGGTAATAAATCGTTTTTGAAGTGGAATAATTTCCTGCTTTTGCCGTCGCAATATCATCTGTACCAATTGAGATGGCAAATAAGAAGATAGTTGACTGCCAATAGATAAAAGAAATTGTTTTTCTGCTTTCACGATATATAATATGACTAGCACCAGAATTAAAGAAACAACACTGATGCCACTTACTGCAATAACAGAAAATGTAAAATACCTGTTTTTAGTTTTGATAATTTTATCATAGCTCACTTCATTAATATCATTGCATACCTTTGATAATAAGTCTGTTGCTAATTGATCTTTGCCTTTGATGATAGAATACACATCATGTGCTGATATTCTATTCTCTTTATATTGTGTTATTTCATCAATGAGTAATTCGGAAAATTGTTTATGATAATGAACTATATGTTCCATATTTTGTTTTATTGCAGGATATTCATTGAGCATTATTTTAAGATTAAAAAGTTGATTTTGTACAATAGTATATTGGTAGGAAAATTTGTGAAAGTATTTACGATATTCTTCGTTATCATTTTCAAGTAACATTGCATGTAGTAATGCCAATTGATTGCCAAAGTCTATTTGTATTGTTTGTGTTAACGTTATTATTTCGTTAATTTTTTCAATTTCTTTATGTGATTTATTAAGGTAATATAAATTCAGAAACCCACTTAACGATATCATAACCACCAGCAGTAAACCAACAACAATAACCCAGTAAGGTATTTTGGTAATAGAAAATTGTTCAATATCACTGGACAAAATAGATGGAAGCAGTTTTTTAAATAATAAGTTTAGCCTTTGAATCATGGGAAGCTTCTCCTTGAGAAGATACATCATTTACTTATAGCAATGATGTAATCATAAGTAATAATTGCAAACCTATTAAAAATGATATAAAGATATAATGAAGATGATGTCAAAATTATTGATGGATAGCGGAGTAATAATGAAATGAAGCATTAATTTACTTGACCATAAAGGAATAATTGTTATGAAATAAATAAAGGTATATGCTATCAGGGGAATAGTATGGATATACAGTGGTTAGGAACAGCTTCAATTAAAATATCCTTGGGCAACACTTCGTTGTACTTTGACCCTTTTATATCAATGAATCCAATGCTACAGTATACTTCTATAGACGATTATGCCGATGCAACGGATATATTTGTTACACATGGGCATTTTGACCACATTTATACTATCCCTCAAATATGGAAAATGACCAAGTGCGTTATTTACTGTGGAATACAGGTAGCTAATGTTTTGCTTAGACAGGGCATTTTGCCTGACTATATACGAATTATTGACCATGGCCAGGTGATATCAATACCACCATTTATTATTAAAATATACCGAAGTGAGCATATCCGTTTTGACTTTCCTCTTATAGTCAAAACTTTATTTCATAAAAGGGTGTTGCACTATTTCGATAATTTTAAAAATATTGCTTCTATGATTAAAAAAATGCCTGCGGGTATTGTATTTGCCTATGAGATAGTGTATAGGGAAAAATCCATACTTCATTTTGGCAGTTTAAACTATTCATCTGCTATTGCGTATCCTTATAATCCATCGGTGCTCACGATACCATTACAAGGGCGATCGGATATACATGATTATGCAATTGAGTTTATAAAGAAATTCATGCCGCAAAAAATATTTTTACATCACTTTGATGACACATTCCCACCACTATCATCGAATGTGGATACAACTGGATTTGTTGAAAACGTTATAAAAATTTTCCCGGAAATGACAGTTATCATTCCTGAGTATGGAATATCCTATAAAGTATAAATTATTCTAGATCTCCTATCTTTTTCAAAATGGTTGCTTCATAAGGGTAGCATTGCATTCGTAAATCAGCAAAGTGTTCAAATTTGCTTCGATGAGTTGAATACAGTACTTTCCACTGTGCTTCGTGGTGGTGGTGTAAAAAGGTGTTGGTGTCATTAAAATTTAATATGATGCATAAAGTTTCATTGTCAAATTTACGGATATATGCTAAAATGCCATTCTTACCCTTAACGATAGGTTCCCAGGTTCCATGAGTAAGTGCTGGATGTTTTTTTCGCAGTTGTATTATATCCTTAAAGAATGAGAGCAGTGAATAGCGGTCTTTAATTTGATTTTTGACATTAATTGTGCGATAGTTACTGTCAATTGGCAACCAGCTGCAACCGTTGCTGAAACCAGCATTTGCCTCATCGGACCATTGCATTGGAGTACGGGCACAGTCCCTACCTTTATACAGCGGCCAAAAGCGTTTGCCTGCAGGATCAACAATGTTGCGCAGGGGAATGGCACAATTTTTCATTCCTATCTCTTCGCCGTAATATATGAATGGTGTTCCCCATAATGTTAAAAGCAAGAGTGCCAAAAGACGTTTAATTGCATCATTACTGTCATTGCTGTATTTGTCGGCATATCGTGGTTGGTCATGATTTGATAAAACGTTACATGGCCAACAGTTTTCAGGAATAGCGTTGTACCAATGTTTAATGCATGTATATATTTTTCGTGCATCAAATGGCTGATACAAAAGTGAAAAGTCAAATGCAAGATTCAATCCTTTACCATTAAAGAGATAACTGGCAGAAAGTTCAGGATTACCGGGAGGATAACAAAATACTTCACCAACAACCATACGGTCATCATAGGAATCAATCAGTTCGCGAATTTCCTGAACAAGTATATAGTTTTCCGGCCTGTTGCGATTATATTTTTCTATTTGCTCATTGAATGGATTAAATGAAAATGGATTGTTACGGAAACGTTTGTCTTTATAGCAATAGTTAATCACATCAAGCCTGAATCCATCTACTCCCATATCAAGCCAGTACCTCATCACATCAAACATTGCCTGTTTCACTTGTGGGTTTCGCCAGTTTAGATCGGGTTGCTCTTTGAGAAATGAATGAAGATAGTACTGCCCGGTAGGTTGGTGCCATTCCCAGGCTGATGTTAAATACGCTGATTTCCAGTTGTTGGGCGGTTTTCCTTTTTTGCCATCATGCCATATATACCAGTCGCGCTTTGGATTGTCTTTTGATGAAGATGATTCTATAAACCACGGATGCAGGTGAGACGTGTGGTTTAACACCATGTCCATTATGATCTTGATGTTGCTACTATGAGCTATCGCCAGTAAATTTTTGAAATCATCCATTGTGCCAAATGAAGGATCAATGGCATAGTAATCGCTGATATCATATCCACAATCATACATTGGAGAAGTGTATATAGGCGACAGCCATATAGCATCAATTCCCAGACTAGTAAGGTAATCAAATTTTTCGATAATGCCCTGGATATCGCCTATGCCATCGCCATTTGAATCATAGAAGCTGCGGGGATAGATCTGGTATATTATCCCATGCTTCCACCATACATGTTGTTTTACATTATGCCGCTGTGTTGAGATCATTGATGAACTGCTTGATGATTGCATCAGGGCTGTATTCATGAGCACGCAATAATGACTGGTTTTTGAATAGATTGAGCAGAAGAGGGTTATCCAGAAGCTCTATTATTTTTTGACCCATTTCGGTTTCATTTTTTACTAGATAACCATTTAAGCCATTGTTTATAATGTCTTTTGGTCCCTTTGTGTTATATGCAAGTACGGGCAACCCGCATGATAGCGCTTCTAGTACAACACATCCAAACGTATCAAATCGTGAAGGTAATACCAGCATGTCAGCAGCCGAGTATATCTTTGGCAATTTTTCATGGTCAACCCAACCTAAAAAGATTGCATCTGGCATAAGTTTTTTGAGTTCCTGTTCTTTTGGCCCAATACCTGCAAATGCAACCTTTGCATGAGGATGTTTTTGCTTAACAATCTCCATTACTTTTGGTATATCCATAACGCCTTTTTCTTCAGAAAGCCTACCAGCAAAAAGTATTACAGGTGTTGTGGCACTCACACCAAATATTTCTTCTTTACTTGTTTTGTAAGGTTTAAAAATTTCTTCAACCCAGTGTGCAGTCAAAAATACCTGTGAGGGATTAAATCCCATATCTTTTCCGGTTAGCCATTTGCGGTGATCATTGTTAAGGACAAATAATCCATCAAAACCTTTGTAAAAAGTACGAAGTAATCTTCGGAAATTATTGAGATTTTCGCCTGTTAATTTTAGTGTTTGTTCTGCAAACATCATCCAGTCTGTGTGTACATAAAAATACGCAGGCACTGAATATGCATATTTTAACCAAACTGCAGCCAACCCCATTGGCCCTTCAGTTGAGGCAATAATCTTGCTGTATTCACCTTCTTTAAATATTTTGTGAATTTCCAAAATATCAGGAATTCGTAATGGTTGCTGTTCATAAAATGGAAGCGTAAATTCCTTCAAAGGCTGTATAACGATTAAGTGATCCTGTGGTTGAAGTGTGTTGCTGATAGTTAATATATCTATAGGTAGATCCCGTTTTTGGATTTCTTTGAGCATTGATTGTAGTACCATTGCCACACCGTTTGAGTCGGTAAATGTATCGGTGAGCCACAACGTACGTTCAGGGTGTTTGAGAGTGTTATGAACTTTTGCAAATTCGTACAGCAATGGACGAGCTTTATACATTACACGTGCGCTAGTAAAAAAGGCTGCTGCAATCACTGCTGATCCTAAAAATGGGAATGATAATTCATCAAATAATTTTGGCAGATTGACTTTTGATAAACCATTGCCATTAGATTTTTCGTTGGGTTCAATGTATTTTCTAAAATGTGTAGGGATTTCTATGTCTTCAAAGAATGATTCAAATTCTTTTGATTTAAACCGTTCATCTTTAATAAAATCATTGATATGCTTATCAGCACGTTTCATGAGTAGTTGTAGTAATTCTTTATATATTCCGTATATAGATTCTGTAAAGAATTCTATATCTTCTTTTTTTCTTGTTTTTGTGTAACGGGATAATTTATATGCTATATCAAAGACCTTTTTATAATCTCTGCTTACATAAAACCGTTTTGTTTTAGAAAATGTTTTTCCAATCAAGGACTGATGGAAGAGTTCAAGGAAGTTAAGTGTAGTTTTATGCCGTCGTAATTCAAGAAAAGCGTTAGTTATGGCTAAAGCAGCTAATTTATCTTGCATATCTCCTTTATGCAGTAATATATGAGGAAGGCCAGGATCTTCCATGTTCATAGCTATCTGACAGAAGTAATCAATAAATGATATTGCCATCTTTTCGCTATCATTATGAGAACCAAAAGGTGCCATCGCACCTTGCTTAATTGCTTCAAGTGCCAGCATTGAACGGCTAACAGTTTTTAATCGTTCATTAAGATTTGGAATGTGCAAATAGACACCTGTGAGGCCTGTAAATATTCCCATGTGACTATCGGACCCTCCAGACATAAACTTGTCATAAGGTCTTTTACAAAACCTATCAGGTTTTATTTTAAATTTTTGCGAAAGCTCATCTAATTTATCTTTGGTTAATGACTCGATCCATTGTTTCACCAGCATATTTTGCCAGCTATCGCGTTGACCATTGATGACTTCAAATCGTTCAAACAGAAGAGCCATTTTATCGAAGAATTCCATAGGTGGAATTCCTTTTGATTTGTAGTGATAGAGTGGATGAGCCCATATTGTGGGGAGGTCCTGCTCTAGTGTGTAATCTAAAAATTTATATATATCATTGCGGTATTTATTAAGCTTGATTTCCTGTTGGGGCGTAAACCCATACGTAAGAACATGGATACCAACTTTGTAATCGGGAACGGTACAACTAAACTCAGCACCAACGAGCACGTCTACTCCTTTTTCTAAAAGCTGGTAGCATGAGCGTGCATTGTTGTGATTTGTTATAGTAAATGTGTCACAACCGTGAATTTTTAATGTGGAAATGAGTTCCTGTGTTGGCAACCATGTTTCGGGTATTCCTAATATTCTACCTAATTGCTCATCGGGTACATTGCTGTTGTAGTCATGGCAATGCAGGTCTATGGTTAATATTTCATTGGCAGGGTAGCGATTTTTTTGTTCATTGACAAAAGAATTAAGCAGTGAAGTAATCTGTTGGCTAAATGTTGCTTTTGACGTCATATTTCCTCTTTTAATGTAAAAATACTATAAAGTTATCAATAACAAGATGTCTTTAAGGTATAAAGATTTTATAAAGTTTGTATATAATTGTAATAAATAAGGCTTGATTAAAAGTATATATGTGTTCTATATTTTACTATATTATAAAAAATAATGGCGGGGTACATAATGAATGCTGAAACCACAACGTGTATTTCAATTCAAAATTATGGAATACTTAAGGAGCTTTGCAGAAAATATAAAATATCTTATTCAAGAGCAGTAGTGTTGATGGTTAAATATGCTACCGAAAATAAAAAATTATCAATAATAAGTAACAGAAACGTTAAATATAGAGATAAGAATGTTGCAGTATGGAGAAGGATTCATATACAGCTAACTCCTAATGAATATGAATTTTTGATGGATGTTAAGAAGATCTGGAAGATGTCTGTGGCGAAGATGATTGAGTTTTGTCTTGAAACTATTCTTCTTGAATTAGTGGAAAATGTTCTAGAAAAAAATAGAACCGATAACTATCTATATAATAACTATCATTTTGAAATTGGTGAGGTAGAAGGTATTACATATTACCAGATCTACTGGGGGTTACCCACAAAAATCCTCACACAAATACTAAAAAAACCATCATATACCCTCACATAAACTTAAAAAGTAGTAATTATTGTTGCTTGACGTGTGATACATGTATACAGTATAGTTGTACCATTGAAAATACTATCCTGGATGTGAATAATATGAAAGTTAGACAAATATTAACTTTATTTATATTGTTGCTTTTTCTTATAATTATTTTGCAAAACACCCAGCCAGTATCGTTTACAGTATTTGTATGGGATATAACGCTGCCACTGATCGTAATGTTGTTAACTGTATTTATAGCGGGCTTAATTATTGGCACCCTGTTTGGCACATCTGGTAAAAGAAGAAAAAATATAACAAAACTGTAAAAAGGGACATTATGAATACTGGTGTATTACTCACAATTATTGCAATTATAAGTTTTATCATTCTCATATACATGTTTATTAAACAGCTTTTGAAGCTTATCACCATACTTGTTGCCATGTTTATTATTTTTGCGGGGTATATATATATAAAAAATGGTTCGCTTCCCAAAAACCTCAATGGATATATTGATGAAGGTAAAATTGCCGTTGACCAGCTGCATCAGTCATATGAAAAGTTGATTAAATAACAAAAATAAATGTTTATTTTGAAATCAGTTGTATTCCATGAGCTATCGTACAAAAAATAAAAAAATTTTCACTTGAAAATTTGCATTGCTATTCATAGTATTGAGAAAATAGGCTAAAATTGTAATTAAGGATGCCAAAATGAAAACGCAAACAAAAGATACCGCATTAAATAGCATGCAGATCGTATGCTTTAATATAGGCAAGGAAGAATATGGAATAGAAATATTGAAGGTGCAGGAAATACTAAAGCTTCCCGCAGTAACACCCTTGCCAAAATCTGCTGATTATATTATGGGAGTCATTGATTTGCGCGGCAAGGTTATCCCCATTGTTGATTTAGGGGTGCGCTTTGGAATTTCTGAAAAAAGCACAAAAAACAAACGTGCAATCGTTGTTGATATTAAAGGCAAGCGTATAGGGCTTGCAATAGATCAAGTAAGTCATGTCATTAAACTGGAGCAAAAAGACATTGAACCACCGCCACCAATTGTAAAAGGCATATCAGGCAGGTTTATCATTGGAATAGGGAAAGTTGAAAATAAATTTGTGATTATTCTTGATATAGACCAAATATTTTCTTCAGAAGAATTAAAGCAGCTATAATTTTTTCTGTTTATAGTATTCCTTTAGCGCTTCTTCCATTATAAGGTATAAAGGTTTTTTGATTTTTGCTGCCACCTTTTTACAATCCTCATATTCAGGTTTAGGCGATAGCTCATTATAACGATAACTTTGCTTAATACGGATTTGTTCACCGTAAAGGGTAATCGTTGCAATATCCCGTGGTAAAAAGTGGCGACTAACAGTATATTCCCTGACTCCCAATGTTGTCGTTTGAGAAAAAATAATCTGTGTGCACTGTTTTACAGCTGAAAAAGGGCAAAGTACTGAAAGTACCACACCAGGTCGCCCTTTTTTCATGATAACCTGTTGCATATATACATCTAACGCTCCCTCGCTAAAAAGCAGATCATATACATACGGATAAATTTCAGGATTCATATCATCAATGGTGCATTCCAGCACGCACAAAAGTTGGTGTTGACTATCTGTATCATCTAGAAGCATAACCCGCGTATAACTTGGGAAACCATAATCGCGTGTACCAAACCCTATGCCAGTTGCAGAAATCATACCTCCAAACTGTAGTTGCTGTTTACCTAAGGTTGTAAGTATAGCAGCAGCAGTTGGTGTTGTCAGTTCACCTACTTTTCCGGTGAATATAACCTGTTTCCCTTCTGTCAGCTTGACAGTTGCAGGGGCAGGTAATGGGATTGTTCCGTGTTGTGTGGATATAGTACCGGTGCCACATGCAAATGCGCTGTAGTACAATACATCGATTTGTAGGTATTCAATGCCAATACAAAAAGAAAGTATATCTACAATACTATCAATGGCACCCACCTCATGAAAATGTACTTTCTCCTTTGGTATGCCATGCACTGCAGCCTCAGCTGTGGCTAATGCATCAAATATTTTAATTGCATTGTTTTTAACAAAGTCAGAACATGTTGTTGATGAAATAATTGCATCAATTGCTTCAAGGTTTCTATGTGTTGTATCAACTTTAGCTTTAATTCCAGCTTGAATGCCGCTAATTCCATGCCGCACAATTTTTTCAGGAGCTATCTCAAAACCTTTAATGGGTAATGATTGTAATTGTGTAGTAATAACTTCAACCGGTAGCCCAACATCAATGAGTGCGCCCACAAGCATATCACCGGATGCTCCCAGTTGAATATCGCAATAAAGTATTTTCATGATACTATCCTACAAATTCCGTATAATACGGTATGCACAGTACACAGCACCAAATCCATTATCTATATTGACCACACTTACCCCTGGTGCACAGGAGTTGAGCATACCTAAAAGTGCTGCAATACCACCAAATGATGCACCATACCCAACTGAAGTGGGCACAGCAATGACGGGGCAGGGCACCAGCCCGCCAATAACGCTAGGCAGTGCGCCTTCCATTCCGGCAATAACAATTATAACAGTTGCATCATGAATATGTTCCCAGTTATGGAAAACTCTATGAATACCTGCAACCCCAATATCATAAATAGTTTCAACATTAAGCCCCATTATACGTGCGGTTTCTTTTGCTTCTTCAGCTACGGGAATATCTGATGTTCCTGCTGTGATGATTAAAAGCTTGTGAGGTTTATGGTGGGGTTTTTGTATGCAGTATGAAATGACTCTACCTGCTTCATTGTAGTGTGCTTTTTTAATATATCGTTTTACAGCAGTAAAATGTTCTTTTGTTGCCCGTGTACCCAGAAAATTTGTCTTACGTTTAACCATAGACTGTGCAATATCGGCTACCTGTTTTGGAGTTTTATTCTGGCAAAAAATAACTTCAGGGAAGCCAAGCCTGGTTTGCCGGTGATGGTCAAGTGTGGTGTGGCCTAATTGTTCAATTGTAAGGTGCGATAGCTCCTGTAGAAAATCTTCTTCAGAAATGAGCCCATTTTTAAAGCGATGCAGTAAATCTTTAATTGCAGAGTGGCTCATAGGTTAATATGCAGCAATAAGGATAGTTTCAACTTCATCACGGTTAAGCACCCGCGGTGCATTTTGAATAAATGGGTAGGAAAGTGTAATTTCAGCTACCTTAGAGAAAATAGCCTTATTTATATCAAATTGCGACAGTCGCTGTGGGATGTCAACATCAAGAGCCAGTTTTCTTACACCTTCCACAGCTTTAATTGCAGCTTCAATGACAGTAATATCCCGTACATCTTCGTCCATGACTTTTGACATCTGAACATATTTAGCAGGTGTTGATGTTAAATTGTATTCCATGATATGCGGTAACATAACAGCCATATAAGAAGCTATATCAATATGTGTCAACGAAGAAAGTGCCAGTGACAATGCAAGGGATACAGAAAGTTGAGCACTACTGAATGCAATTCCGGCCATTAGTGAAGCCATCATCATATTGAGGCGGGCGGTTTCATTATCACTTTCGCGAAGTGCTGCGGGTAAATTTTTGAAAATCAAGTCTATGGTTCTCAATGAAAGGGTGTTCGTGATATTATTAATGTTTTTGGAAATAACAGATTCTATTGCTATGGCCAGCGTTGCTATGCTATACCTTGCTATTGTTTCTTCATCAATACCAAAGGACATCCCCGGGTCAAGGATGACTGCTTTTGGAAAAATATAATTGTGAAAAAATGTTTTATGTATGCCGTCATGGATATCGGTTAGTATTGTACAGGGAGTTATGTCAAATCCAAAGAGAGGGTGGACAGGGATACTTATAAATGGGACAGATTCATGAAGATACGGGTAAGTGAAAAGTTCATGTGCAAAAAAATAATTGGATGTCAAAAGGGCAACTGCTTTTGCTGCATTAATTGAATGGATACCACCAAAACCTATAACAAGATCACAATGGGTTTTTCGGGCAAAATAGACCGCAGTATCAATATAATCAGTGTTGTTTTCAGGAATTTCATCATAAATTATAAAAGGAATATTGTTGTTTTGCAGGTTTCTGGCAATGGGCATAAAAAGATGGTTGTACTGGTTAAAATCTATGGAACTGGTAATAAAAAGTACCCGTGAGCCAAAAAGCTTTATAATTGAGGGAAGCAGCGTCACACTGTCAGGCTGTGCATATACAGCTGTTGGAATATAGAGGTCAGGCCATATACCTTCAATGGTTTGCCCATACGTTTTAGACATAAAAAAGCGGAATCCTGATTCCGCCTTTCTGTCAATTATGCCGGCCATTAATATAACCTTTAATGGATGTTTCTATTTTCGTAAAAGCTGCATTGCAATTTTTTCGGCAACTTTATCTATAATGCGGTCATCATTGAAATCATAAGTACCATTGGCAATCTGTTCTTTAAGTTCTCGTACTCGTTCAGCTCTAATATCGGGTGTTTGTTTGACAACCTGGGCAATTTTTGACTGTTCGGCAGCTTTCTTTGCTTCGCTGGAAATTTCAACCGAGTCAGATTTACCAGTAGATTTTGCTTTCCCTACTGATTTAGTATTTTTAGGTTCAACAATATTTTTAATATTACCTATTTTATCTATAACCATTGCAATCACCCTCTTTTAATCTATAGTAACTATCGGCACCTATTTGTCAAATCTTAATTTATTATTTAGTAATTGTTGTAAATATAATCAATAATTAAATCTAATTAATAGTATAGTGTAATGTAGGTAAATTGCAATACAATTTTAAAAAAATCTATGAAAATTTGATTGCTTGAATTACCACTAACTATCGCCATTTATAATTACTCCACTTTTTTTATATTGAAAGATTTAAGATTTTTTTACTTTGCTCAGAATGACATTTAAAGGCTTTTATTGTCACTACATAAATTTTCAAATTCCTTTAAAAAGTTTATATAATGTGTGAATCGAACGTTGTGGATTGTAATATCCTCTTTCCCCTGGTATAGTACAGTACCTTGTATGTGAGTGTGAGGGTTATAGTTTTTGAATTGTTGTATTAGTTTTGCAATCTTTTCTGCAAAAAGCGGTTTAGGTGTGGAAGTTAATTTTATTTCCAGTAAATATATGGTTTTATTACGTAGATCTTCAATTATACAATCAATTTCGTTTCCAGTATTGTCTCTAAGGTAAAATATTTTAATATGCGCATTATGGTGTAATATTATTTTATTCAATTCAGCTATGATGTAATTTTCAAAAATTGTACCTGCTAATGGTCCTTTTTGCAATAGTTCAAGTGTATATATACCAGTTAAATAGCACACAACACCAGTGTCATAAAAATATACTTTTGGCCGTTTTACAATTCGTTTGCCTATGTTGTTATAATATGGCAAGACAGTAAATAGTACATAACTTGCTTCAAGTACTGATATCCAGGATTTAATGGTTTTCACTGTAACACCAATGTCATTGGCTAAACGGTTCATATTCAGTTCCTGCGCAGTTTGGGAAGCAAGAAGTGATAGAAGTCGTTGAAAATCTTTTAGATTGCCAATATTAAAAAGTGACCTTACATCACGTTCTAAATAATTAGTAATATATGCAGCGTACCATTCATGTACACCGTGATATTTTCGCACTACATTTTCAGGGTAGCTTCCATATATAATCTGATGTTTTTGTAATAGATGAGGTATTTCAGAATATTGAAAAGGCAGCAAAGTCAAAAGTCCTATTCTTCCAGCTAATGATTCTGTTATATTTTTCAGCATGGTAAACTGACTTGATCCAGTCAGTATAAAATTGCCATATTCAAAACGATTATCATCTATGCACAATTTAATATAATTAAAAATATCAGGTACTTTTTGCACCTCGTCAAAAATTATGTGATTGTTAAATTCCTTAAAAAAACCTTTAGGATCAACCAAGAAGCGTTCACGAATAATTGGATCGTCAAATGTAACATAACGATAAGTATGTGAATATTGTTGTTTCAACATAGTAGATTTTCCAGACTGCCGTGGTCCACATACAGCAACTGCAGGGAAAATTGATAAATACTGGGATAATGTTTTTTCTAATGTTCTGTGGTAATATTTCATAGATAAAATATAATTTTACAAATTTATACTGTCAAGATAAATTTGTAAAAAATAATTGTCTATTTCTCTGAGTTATAAAAAGCTACAACAAATTCTCCCTTTTGGGTAAGTTGTGTTGCTACCGCATCGACATCACCTGCTTCACAGTAAATAAATTGTTCAAAATGTTTTGTCATTTCTCTTCCAATGAAAATTTTAGATTTTGGCATTACTTCAGCAATTGCGTGCAACAATTTAACAATTCTATACGGGGATTCATATACTACAATTATTGCATTCATGTGCGATAGCTCCTGCAACTGTTTTTTGCGCTTGCCTTCTTTCTTGCTTAAAAATCCAGCAAAATAAAATTCGGTTGATGGAAATCCACACACTGAAAGAATACAAGTTACTGCTGAGGGACCCGGTATAGGAATGACAGGAATATCGTTTTCTCTTGCCAGTGCTGCCAATTTGCCACCTGGATCTGATATGCCAGGGGTGCCTGAGTCAGTACAATATGCAACTGTTTTGCCAGATTGTATTTCCTGAATGATGCTGTGCAGTTTTGTATTGCTTGAATGGGTATGGAGTGAACGCAGTGGTACATTTATCCCATAATGGGTAAGAAGCTTTGCTGTCTGACGTGTGTCTTCACAATACACAATATCAGTTTCTTTCTTGAGAATACGCAGTGCACGCAATGTAATATCTTCAAGATTGCCAATAGGAGTTGCAATAATATATAGTTTTCCAGGCATACATAGACCTTTTTGATTTATTTGCTTGATTTTTTATCACAGTACCATAGTAATAGTTTTTCTTTCAAGTATAAACTTAAACAATGATTCAGGAGAAAAAGATACATGGCACGAATATATAATTTTTCATCCGGGCCTTCAATTTTACCGTTGAGTGCGCTGGAAGAAGCAAGCAGGGAGCTTGTGGACTATAAACATACTGGAATGTCGCTTATTGAAATGAGCCATAGAGGAAAAATTTATGATCAGGTTCATAATGAGGCGATAGCTCTTGTAAAAGAGCTCCTTGCTGTGCCCGATGATTACACTGTTCTATTTATCCAGGGTGGGGCAACGCTGCAGTTTGGAATGATACCAATGGCATTTCTACAACCAGGTAGAATAGCAGATTTTGTTGTTACAGGAACGTGGGTAAAAAAGGCGTTTGAAGATGCAAAATGTATAGGTGAAGCAAGAATTATATGGGATGGTGCTGTAGAAAGATATCGCCGCATACCTACCCAGAAAGAGTTGAATTTTACTACTGGTGCTGAATATGTATATATATGTTCAAACGAGACAATTGATGGCATTCAGTGGCCTACAATGCCTGATACAGGAGGAATTCCATTAATTGTTGACATGTCGTCGGATATACTGTCACGGCCAGTTGAGTGGGATAAGGTAACTATGCTATTTGCGGGTACACAGAAAAATTTAGCTCCAGCTGGAATGGCAGTAGTCATAATGAAAAATGAACTGTTAGCTAAAGCACGAAAAGACCTTCCTGCATATTTGCGCTATGACTTGCATGCAAAAGAAAACTCTTTGTATAACACTCCTCCCACTTTTACAGTGTGGATGACAACGCTTACATTAAAGTGGGTTAAATCAATTGGTGGAATGCCACAAATAGAAAAATTACGTGACCAGAAGGCAAAACTCATATATGATGCAATAGATGCAAGTGGCGGGTATTACATGTGCCCCGTGGATAAAAGCAGTCGTTCCAAAATGAATATAGTGTGGCGTTTACACAACGAACAGCTGGAAGAACAATTTGTAAAAGAAGCTGAAAAAGAAGGCTTGAGTGGATTGAAAGGGCATCGCTCTGTGGGTGGACTCAGGGCATCAATCTACAATGCTATGCCAGTGGAGGGCGTTGTAGCTCTTGTTGAATTTATGAATCATTTTATGCAGAAAAACGGGTAACAGCTATGGATGATAGGGCAATTTATTCAGAACACAGACCATGGGGTTTTTATGAAGTGCTATCGGACACAGAAACCCACAAGGTAAAACGTATAACAGTATATCCAAAGAAACGCTTAAGCTTGCAGCGGCATAAAAAGCGCAAAGAGCATTGGTTTTTTGTGTCGGGTCAGGGCATAGTGACTCTTGATATGAATGAAGTGAAGGTACAACAGGGAGTAAGCGTTGATATAGATTTTAACGTATTGCACAGAGTCGAAAATACCGGTGATGAAAATCTTGTATATATTGAAGTTCAGCTTGGAGAATACTTTGGTGAGGATGATATAGAACGAATTGAAGATGACTTTGGCAGAGCTAAAAAATAACGTGTAACATTTTTGTTATTTGTTTTTCAAATAATTTTTAAAAGACTGGCGGAATGATTGCAACAGATCGTGATAATTATATAATCGTTCATGCTGTCATAGTGCAAATTGTGTGTAAAAAATCTTTTCTTTAAAGTACCATGTTAAGTGGCACAGCTATTGAGTTACAGAATCTCATATTAAAATGTCAGGATTCTTGATTATTTTGCTATCTTTTAAAGGTTTAAGATAATTTGCAATTGAATGTTTATCGTACCGTGTGCAATGACAATCACCATATAATTTTAACAGGAGGATGCTATACATGATTAATGTTTTGAATCTGGTAAAGCATTACGGTGAAGTAAAAGCTGTTGATGGCATTTCTTTTACAATCAGGAAGGGTGAAATAACTGGGTTGCTTGGCCCAAATGGAGCAGGCAAGACCACAACCTTGCGAATATTGACAGGATACTTGCAGCCAACCAGTGGAGTAGTAAGTGTCGATGAGTTTCTTGTTAACGAAAACCCAATAGAAGTCAAAAAGCGAATAGGGTACCTACCTGAATCAGCTCCCCTGTATCCTGATATGATTGTATATGATTTTTTGCAGTTTATGGCTGATATACGGGATGTGTATGATAAGGAAAGGATTAAAGATGTTGCAATACAGTGTGGCATTACTGAAGTGATGCATAAAAATATAAGTGAGCTGTCAAAGGGATATAAACAGCGTGTTGGACTGGCACAGGCTATTTTACATGATCCTGAGATACTTATTCTTGATGAGCCAACCAACGGGCTTGATCCAAATCAGATTATTGAGATACGTGACCTAATAAAAGAATTAGGGAAAGAAAAGACAGTAATACTGTCAACTCATATATTGCAGGAAGTTGAAGCTACATGTAACAGGGTAATAATAATTGATAAGGGTGCGATAGTAGCTGACGATTCTACCAGTGAACTTAAAAGTGCAAAGGGAAAAGATATTCGTATCAATTGCATTGTTGGTGGTACCACATTTGATGCTATCCATAATGTGTTAAAGAACATTCCAGGTATTAAAGACGTAAAACATGTGCGCGATGAGGGGCAATTGTGCCATATTCAAGTATTGACTGGAGCAGATGTAGATATGCGCCCGGCTGTATTTAATTGTGCCAAAGACAATGGCTGGACACTGTATGAGATGAACAGGGAATACCGAAGCTTGGAGCATGTATTCCGCGAACTTACTGTAGGAGTATAATGAGTATAAGGAGGATGAGGATGGAACAATTTAAGGAAATCATGAAAGGTGCAAAGCTTATTGCTAAAAAGGAACTTTCAGGATATTTTTCAACACCAATAGGATATATTGTTATTTCAGTATTTTTGGTTATTGCAGGATTTTTATTCTTCTCAACATTCTTTTTGTATGGGCAAGCTGAGCTGAGAGCATATTTTGAACTGCTTCCTCTATTGTTTGCCTTTGTAATACCAGCTGTCACCATGCGGCTTTTTGCTGAGGAACGCAACACTGGTTCATTTGAAATGCTTATGACATTGCCTCTGTCAACTGTGCAGGTAGTTATAGGTAAAATTATGGCAGCCACTTTGTTTGCCGCTGTAATGATATCGCCCACTCTGGTATATGCTATATCGGTAGCCTTTGTGGGATCTCTTGATATTGGTCCGGTTATTGGAGGGTATGTAGGTGCAGTGTTACTGGCAGCTGCGTATGCTTCAATTGGTGTGTTTGCATCTTCCATGACAAAAAATCAGATTGTTGCATTCATCATAGGCTTTGCTATTTGCATTGTGCTATCGCTCATTACTAAATTTTTATACTTTATTTCCCCTAAACTGGTTTCACTATTTGAATACATCAGTGCCGACTACCATTTTCAGAATATAGCTCGTGGTGTTGTTGATTCTCGCAATATTATATATTTTGCTTCAGTAATTGTATTAAGCTCAATGGCAAGCATCTATCAGCTGGAGGTGAAAAGATAATTATGGACAAAAGAAAAATTAATGATGTAATTGCTAAGCTTAAAGCTAACATTTCAACCATCTATATACAGGCAGTACAAAAGCTAAAGGCGCAAACCCAGGCTCACGATAGCCACATGCATAAAAGCTATTCACATTTTTTTCTGTATGGTGTGATTGTTGTGTTAATTAATTTAGTTGGTCTTACATTGTATTTCAGGGTGGATCTGACAAAAAATAGCGTATATTCGCTATCGCCTATAAGCAAAGAGGTAGTGTCATCACTTGAGGAGCCGCTGACTATTAAAATATTTTTTAATAAGGACCTTCCTGCTCCATATAATGCAGTGTATCGGTATCTTCAGGATTTGATGGTGGAGTACGATAACGCTGGCAACAGGTATTTCAGCTATGAGTTTATAGATGTTGAAAAACAAAAGGATGCTGCTTCGGACTTTGGGATTTATCCAGTACAGATACGTGAGATACGAAACGATCAGGTTAAATTCAGAAATGCATATATGGGGCTTGCAATTATCCATGGCGATTTGATAGAAAAAATTGATTCAATCACTGAACCAGAGGGACTGGAGTATCGTATCACAACATTAATAAAAAAGATGAATGGCAAGATTGATTCATTGCTTAAATTGAAAGAACCTATCACCGTTACATTGTATGCCAGCAGTAACCTCCCCATTCCTGGCATGCAGAATTTAAATGAGCGTGTATATGCTGAGGTACAAAAATGCAATATACGAAACTACAATAAAATTCAATACCGCTATATAGATCCACTTCAAAATCCTCAAGGGAATACTCTTGCGCAGATGTATGGATTGCCCATGCTTATATGGCCACGCTTTACTACTATGGAAGGTAAGGTTGTTGATCCCGGTGAAGGCATGGTTGGCATCGTAGTGGAATATAATAATAAATTTGAAACGGTACAGATTCTTACACGCTCAATTTTTGGACAATATGCAGTTGGCGATCTGACTCGCCTTGAAGATATGCTCAATGCTGCTATAGATAATTTGATTAGCATTAATCCAAAAGTTGGGTATATAGTGGGGCATGGCGAACGTGATATTAATGATGAACAGAATGGTGCAGCGCAGTTTAAGAAGATGATTGCTGATATGTATGACCTTGTCACAATTGATATTACAAAAGATGATATACCAAATGACATCCAAACCATTATAATCAATGGCCCACGATCTATGTACAGCGAATATGATTTGTATAAAATTGATCAGTTTTTAATGCACGGCGGAAGTGCTGTTATATTGCTGGACTCATATGTGGAACAGCAGACGCAAGGTATGCAAATGTTCCAACGCCCCCCACAAGCCTTGCCGGTATTTACCGGTCTTGAAGGAATGCTTGCACATTATGGCATTACAGTAGGCAGGGATATTGTGATGGATAAGCAGTGCTTCATTGCCCAACAACGAGGGTTGGGCGAGCTGACGATATATTTTGCTCCAATGATTTCGGAAGATGGTCTGGCAAAGGATAGCGAGATAACTAAATATTTAAAGAAGATAGTATTTTTAAAAGCTTCGTCCATTACGGTTGATGAACAGTTGTTAAAAGAAAATAAAGCTTCTGCCAAATATATTGTAAAATCATCACCCTATAGTTGGCTTCAACAGGGCAATATTAGCTTTATGCCATGGGGTGCCAATCCTCCACAGGATTCAGCACTCAAACAATATAATTTAGCTGTTTTGGTGCAGGGAAATATTAAAAGCTACTTTGCTGACAGACAACCCAAAATAGATGTTAAAGAAAAAGCAAAAACAAAAGATTATATTGAACAGGCAGCTTTGAAGCAGAGTGTAAAACCGGTTAAGCTATTTGTAGCAGGTACATCAGAAATTACAGGCCGTAATATTATCGATGAAGAGGGAAAATCACCCAATGCAGTGTTTATGCATAATGTGATAGATTACATGCAGGGTAACTATGCCATTCCGCAGATGCGCAGCAAGGGCCTATCGTTTAATCCACTCAAAGAAACGTCTGATACGGCAAAAAGTATTATCAAGGGCATAAATATTGCTGGACTGCCTCTTTTAGTTATTCTGGCCGGTGTTCTGTATATGTGGCGCAAAAAAATTCGCCGCAGGCGCATTGAAGAACAATTTTCCAGTAAGGTATAATAACACAAAAGAGGTGTTGCAATGCAAATGAAGAAAAACATTATTATCAGTATTGTGGTGATAGTTTTATTGGCAGGATATTTGGTTTTCAATACTTTGACTACTAAAACTATAAAGAAACTTCCTGCTATTAAGGATCCAATAACAGAGCTAGTGCTTAAAAAAGGGGAAAGCATAATCATTATCAAAAAAGATGGTGATAGTTGGAAAGTAAATGAATTTGAAGGTGATAAGAATGTTATTGCTAATATGGAAAACAAGATAAAAGATCTAAAGGTAACTGATCTGGTAAGCGATAAACCGCATTATGAGCGCTTTGAACTTGATAGTGCACATGCAATACATGTGCAGGCAAAAAGCAATGGTCAGACTGTACGTGATTTCTATATCGGCAAAAAAGGGAGTACCTATCGCCATACTTATGTTCGTTTTGAGGGCGACCCTAAAGTATATTTAGCAGAAGATACATTGGATTCATACTTCAACAAAACCGTAGACGATTTGCGCAACAAGGATATAGTGCAGATTGATATTGCAAAAATTGAATTGGTAAAGCTATGGTACAAAAATGCAACGCTAACATTGCAAAAGACTATAGTGGAAAAGAAAAAAGAATCATCTGGTCAGGATAAAGACAAGCAAGGCCAGATTGAAAAGGAAGAGCAATGGACATGTAAAGAATATCCAAATGTAAAATTAGATAATGACAAGGTAAAGGAAATTCTTTATACGTTTGACCCTCTGAAAGCGTATTCATTTCCTGAAATTGATGCAAAAAGTTTAACCGGCAAGATTGCTTCAGTTAGCGTTACAGTAAAACAAGATGATAACACAAAAAAATCTGAAGAAATCACTCTTGTTATTCACAAAGAATTTGAAAACAATAGATATCTTTGTACCAGCTCAAAAACAAAATATGTTTTTACTTTGGATGAGTGGAGAGCTAAGAGAGTATTTAAGACTCTTCAGGATTTAAAGAAATAATCTGTAGCATAGAGTATTTTTAAAAGAAAAACGGAAATAAGGTTATATCATCAATACCAGTTGAGCTACCATGTACGGTGGCTCTACTGGTATTATAAACCTGCCAGATGGTATACCACAATTAGTATGCCAACAATATTTATAAAGATTAATATAAAAATTAGAAATAAAAATTTGTATATGCTATATTCAATACAAATTATGTATGTTGTATTTACATTATCAATAGAATATAAGATTTGTTGATGTAATAATGACATTTTATTTTATCAAAAAAATTTGTGCAGTGAATTAAGTAACTACAAAGTATAAGTTTGTATACTCATGCTAAGATAAGGAGAAAAGCAATGGGTGATATTGAAAAATGGGAATACCAGAAAAAGAAAATAACTGCAGAACAAGCTGCAGCAATGGTAAAATCGGGTGATAGGATATTTTATGGTGAATTTGTTTTGTTCCCAGAGGCTATTGATGAAGCACTATCTAAACGCGTGAATGAATTGCGTAACGTAGATGTTCGCAGTGTATGCTATATGCGCGTTCCAAAAATAGTTGAAGTTGATCCTGAAAGAAAGCATTTCATTCTCAATGACTTTCATTTTGGAACAATCTCTAGAAGATTATATGATCAGCATCTTTGTAATTATATTCCAATAACCTATCATCAGGGGCCAAGAGTTATAAGGAAATATCTTGATTTTGATGTAGCATTTTTAACAGTTGGGCCCATGGATCCCAGAGGGTATTTTAATTATGGGCTGGCTAATTCTGTTACATCAGCAGTGGTAACAAAGGCTAAAAAGATAATAGTGGAAGTAAATGAAAATGTACCGTATTGTTTGGGTGGCAATCAGGAGTCCATTCATATATCGCGCGTTGATTACATTGTAGAAGGCAAAAACTTGCCGTTGCCGCAGATACCAGCTCTTGAACCAACTGATATCGATAAGCGTATAGCAAAACATTTACTTGAGCAAATTGAAGACGGATCATGCCTGCAGTTAGGAATTGGTGGCCTACCAAACGTTGTTGGTAAGATGATAGCCGAAAGTGATCTTAAGGATTTGGGTGTGCATACTGAAATGCTTGTGGATTCTTATGTTGATTTGTATCATGCAGGGAGGGTAACAGGAGCAAGGAAAAATATTGATAAATACAAAATGAGCTATACATTTGCCATGGGTACCAATAAGCTATATGACTTTCTCCATCATAATCCAACCTGTGCATCGTATCCCGTGAACTATATTAATGATCCAAGGATTATAGCTCTTAATGACAAAGTTGTTGCTGTGAATAATGCCATTGCTGTTGATTTATTCAGTCAGGTGTGCTCAGAATCTGCAGGAATTGCTCATAAATCGGGAACGGGTGGCCAATTGGATTTTATATTTGGTGCTTTTGGTTCACATGGTGGTAAAGGATTCATCTGTTTATCTTCTACTTATACCGATAAAAATGGTAATCTTGTTTCTCGGATTGTTCCAACATTGCCCCCAGGATCGATTGTAACGGTTCCTCGTTCTATTGTACAATATGTTGTTACAGAATATGGTGCGGTACAGCTTAAAGGGAAATCCACCTGGGAGCGAGCAGAAGCCCTGATTAGTATAGCCCATCCAGATTTCAGAGATGAATTGATAAAAAAAGCTGATGAAATGAATATATGGACTAAGACAAATAAGATTGAATAAAATAAAAACGCCGGGATCAAACCGGCGTTTTTATTTTCTATTTTCTATTGTCGTCTATCCACTCACAGTTATTTTTGACAACGCATCTTTTATTTCATCCAGTATAGCCGGATCATCAATAGTAGATGGTACAGAATATGGCTTTTTATCTGCTATTTTGCGCATTGTGCCACGTAAAATTTTTCCCGATCGAGTTTTTGGCAATCTATTAACAATAAGAGTAGTTTTATAGCATGCAACTGCACCAATCTGATCACGAACCATCTGCGCTAGTTCACTTTGGATCTGTTCATGGCTCTTTGAACTGCCTTCTTTTAAGACTACAAATCCTACAGGTAACTGCCCCTTAAAACTATCTTCAACACCAATAACTGCGCATTCTGCAACATCGGGGTGTTTTGCAATTACTTCTTCCATGGCGCCAGTTGAAAGTCTGTGGCCTGCTACATTAATGACATCGTCAATTCTGCCCATTATGTACAGGTAGCCATCCTCATCATAATAACCACCATCTCCGGTAAAGTAATACCCTTCATATATATCCAGGTACGATTCCCTGAACTTTTCATCATTTTGCCACAGTGTTGGGAGTGTTCCGGGTGGGAGGGGTAGTTTAATGACCACAATACCTTCGGTTCCATTTGGAACCTGTTTGCCTTCATCATTGATAATATGTACCTGATAGCCAGGAACAGGTTTTGTTGGGGAACCAGCTTTAATAGGCAACAGTTCAATGCCCACACAGTTTGCTGCTACAGGCCATCCAGTTTCAGTTTGCCACCAGTGGTCAATGACAGGTTTTTGCAATAGATTTGAAGCCCAGTAATAAGTATCGGGATCCAGTCGTTCACCAGCAAGGAACAAATATTTAAATTGTGAAAGATCGTATTTTTTAAAGAACTCACCACCAGAATCTTCTTTTTTTATTGCCCTAAAAGCTGTAGGTGCAGTGAATAATGCTTTAGCCTTGTGCTGAGAAATAACACGCCAGAAAGCGCCAGCATCCGGTGTGCCAACTGGTTTGCCCTCATACAGGATTGTTGTGGCACCGTAAATAAGTGGACCGTACACTATATATGAGTGTCCAACTACCCAGCCAACATCCGAAGCAGCCCACCACACATCACCTGGTTCAATACCATAAATATTTTTCATGCTCCAGTGCAACGCTACTGCGTGGCCTCCATTGTCACGTACAACTCCTTTAGGAATGCCAGTAGTACCAGATGTATAAAGAATATATAATGGATCAGTTGCTTCAACTGGTACACATTCAGCAGGTTTTACACCACGTATTGCTTCATTCCAATCTATGTCTCGTCCTGGTATAAGTGAAGCCTTTACCTGGGGCCTTTGGTAAATAATGCAATGCTGGGGTTTATGATTTGCTATTTCTATAGCTTTGTCAAGCAGTGGCTTGTAGTCTATAACTTTTTTTCCTTCAATACCACAAGAAGCCGACACAATTAGTTTTGGTTTGGCATCATCAATACGTATTGCAAGCTCATTGGGTGCAAATCCACCAAACACAACGGAATGAATTGCTCCAATGCGTGCACATGCCAGCATCGCAACTGGCGCTTCGGGAATCATAGGCATATAAATAATAACTCTATCGCCTTTTTGTATGCCATACTTTTGCAATGCACCTGCAAAAGTTGAAACCATATCGAGCATTTCCTTATACGTAAATTGTGCGATAGTACCTGTAACAGGGCTATCATAGATTAAAGCAACCTGATTGCCTCTGCCACTTTCTACATGACGGTCAATAGCGTTATAGCAGGTATTAAGCTGTCCACCTACAAACCATCGATAAAATGGTTTTCTGGAATCATCCAGCACTTTGGTATATGGTTTATACCAGTTGATTGCTTTTGCCGCTTCACTCCAAAATTTTTCAGGATTATTAATAGACTCATCATAAATTTTTTGATACAAGCTCATAGACTTCCAATCCCCCTTTCTATGGATTTAAAATTTTATATATAATTTTGTTACAATGTATGTACAATAGCTCATTGCATATTGATATTGATATTGTGAAGAATCAAAAGTTTTTAGAATTTATTATAACAGTATAAAAAAATTGCTTACTTGATATGTTGGTCCTTGACCAAAATATTCGGGGGAATATATTTGTCAATGATAAATATATGTAGTATTACAAAAATTGTAATACTATAAGGCATTTAAAGTGTGCTGAAAAATGAAATGCTGGTATGACACTGACTAATAGCAGCATGTACCGTTGTACCGAGTTTAAAATAATGGACATTAAATAATAAACCTTGTCCAGATTAAAAAAGGATATTTTTTTAAATCAATATTTACAAGCTCAGTTTCTCTTTCAAATCCAGCAATGTTAGTACGTGCTTACGTTCTTCATTGATTAGCCGCTCAAGAATGTCTTTTGACTTAGCATCATTGTGGTATATTTCCTTCAATTCCGAATACCACACAATTGAATCCCGTTCGGCATCCATTGCTATCTTGATTATATCAAGTGGTTGCTGGAGTGTGGGTGCGATTTTGTCAATATCATCTTTGTTTGAAAATACTCTAGTTGTTCCAATAGCTTTAAGATATGAATAGTACTCTTCAGTAAACAAGCCCTGAGTATCTTTTAATTCCTTAAGCATCCCAGAAAACGCATCTTTATGTCGCAACTCTTCATCTGCAAGAAATTGAAAAATCTGTTTAAACGACTCATCTTTAAATTTATTTTTAAAAGTAGAATAAAAATAAAACCCTGTTTCTTCAATGCCAATTGCTATATCAATTAATTCTTTTGTTGAATACATGGATAGTCTCCTTTCTTTTTATGAAGAATAGTTTTTTACAAATTCATATAATAATCTTACCCCAAATCCTGTGGCATTTTTTGGATTATAGCCACGCTTTTTTGAATACCACGCTGTGCCAGCTATATCAATATGAGCCCAAGGTGTATTTTCAACAAAATTTTTTAGGAATATCGCTCCAATAATTGTGCCTGCGTTTCTAACAGGTGGGACATTAATGATATCAGCAATGTCGGATTTGATTTCTTCATTGTATTCGGGATATAATGGCATGCGCCATATTTTTTCACCTGTAATGTCTGACGCTTTGGTGAGTACTTGAGATAAATTTTCATCATTTGTCAGATACGCAGCTACTATCTCCCCAAAACTAACAATACAAGCTCCCGTGAGCGTTGCAATATCAACAATAGCTTTAGGTTTTAATTTTCTTTCAATAAAGGATAATGCATCAGCCAGTATAAGGCGCCCTTCAGCGTCCGTGTTGCCAATCTCAACGGTTTTGCCGTTGTACGCGGTAAACACATCACCTGGTTTATATGCAGTATGCGAAATCATATTTTCAGCAAGTGGTATTACTGCATACACATTCACTGGTAGCTTCATCTGGGCAATTGCATTAATTGCATAAATGCACGAAGCTGCGCCAGCCATATCGGTGCGCATTGTCTCAATATGTCCTGAAGGCTTTAAGTTAATACCGCCTGTATCAAAGGTTATACCTTTACCTGCAATAGCTATCGCATCTTTTTTTGGTGCTCCCCTATAGTGCATAACTATTAAATATGGTGGGTATTTGCTGCCCTGGCTGACAGCTAACAGCAGTCCCATTTTCATTTTTTCTATATCTTTTTTATTGAACACTGTACATTTTATCTTTGATTGTGTGGCAATTGTTTTTGCAATTTTGGCGATAGTTACTGGATTAGCATTTTCAGTGGTTTCGTTAACTAAATCACGGCACAGTAAAGTGTTGTGGCATACAATCTCTACTTCTTTAAGAATTGGCAACAGCTGTGCGGGATTATCACACAGTAATATAGCCTTTTCTAATAATGGGTTTATTTCATCTTTTTTAGTTTTATAGCGATTAAATGCATAGTTTGAAAGATATAATCCTTCGGCAATGCATCGGCCACTATCTTTTATATTTATATTATCAGGAACAACAACATGAACTTCCAAAACTGATTTGTCCTGGCATGCACCAACTATAACACTTGCTGCGTTGCGCAAAGTTTCTTGTGTCACATCTTTATGGCTACCCAGCCCAACAAGAAGAATTGAAGGCTTATCTTTCAACGCTGCAAAAAAATAGGTGCCCTGTTTTGCTTTAAAGTTTTTTGTGTTGATGAATGAAAAAACATCAGACAGCTGTTGAGGAATAAACGTATTGTTGGCAATCTGTTCTTGGGTACAAAGTAATGCAACAGTTGCAGATGGTAGTACAACATCAAACTTTTTTGCCTGTAAAGTGAACATAGCTACACCTGTTTATACTACATCAAAATCTATGCGCATAAGGTCAGTGTCAACACTTTTTAACCTGACTTTAATAATGTCACCAAGCCTGAAACGGCGTCCCAGACGTTTGCCTATTACCGTGTATTCATCTTCATTGACAAGGTAATAATCATCGGTAAGGAATTTCAACGGAACCATACCTTCTATTGGTTTGTCAAGCAAACTTACATAAAATCCAAATCGTGTTACTCCGCTTATAATGCCTTCAAATTCCTGGCCAACCTTATCCTCAAGCAGTCTGCACCCTTTGAGTTTCAAGAGGTCACGTTCAGCTGATTGAGCCACACGTTCAAGTTTTGATGATTGCTCGCCTATTGCGGCCAATTCCTCAGGCAAGTAGGGTGGCGGAGTGTTGTCAATTAATGATTTTATACAGCGGTGTACTATAAGATCAGGATAACGACGTATGGGCGAGGTAAAGTGCGTGTAATCTTTAAATCCCAGTCCAAAATGCCCAAGCGGAGTGGGGCCATAGTATGCCTGCATCAATGATTTTAACACTATGAAATTTACAACCTGCTGATATTCTTTTTGTGCCACTGAATCAATTACCCTTTGCAGAGCAAGTCCAAGATTTTCTTCTTCTTTTAGAGTAATGCCTAATGTTTTAAGGAAGTTTTGCAATGCTATAAATTTTTCTTCGGCAATTGGCTCGTGAACGCGATGCAGTGCTGGTATATCATGTTGGCGCAAGACACGAGATACAATTTCGTTGGCACTGAGCATGAATTCTTCAATTATCATGTGACTTTCAAGGCGAGTAGCAAAGGCAATATCAGCAATTGAAGCGTTGTTGTCAAATATCATCTCTGCATCTGCAAGGTTTAAATCAACCCTGCCATTGGATAAGCGTTTAGCTTTAAGCTTAAATGCCAGATCCCTGGCATGAGAAAGCATTGTTTTGATTTTGCCTCGTTTTTTTGAATTCAATATTTCTTGGGCCTGGGTGTAGGTTAACCGCTCATTAACGTTTATTATAGCACGGTGTATTGAATGTGTGCGATAGTTACCATGCACATCAAACTGCATCATAACCGAAAGTGTTAACCTATCAACACCTGCTTTCAGTGAGCACAGGTCATTAGATAACTTTTCAGGGAGCATTGGTATAACAGCATTGCCAAGATAATAGCTGGTACCGCGGTTGTAAGCTTCCTTATCAATGGCATCATCTTTGTACACATATGCAGATACATCAGCGATATGGACATAAAGTGTATAAATGCCATTTTTATACTCAAGCGAAATAGCATCGTCAAAATCTTTAGCTGTTTCACCATCTATGGTTACTGTTACAAGCTTTCGGTAATCCTTACGGTTTTTATGTTCATGTGGCTTAACATATTCTTCAATCTTTTCAAGATGTTTATATTCAGGGTGTACACCAGGCAGCGAGTGCTTGCTTACAATGCGCTGAATATCGTATTGTTCCTCGTGGTGGATGATTGTATTAATGCTGCATTCTTGATAATTCTGTATAAAAGAATTTTTAACAGTAACTATCGCCAAACTTTTTGGTTTTATATTTTCTTTTGTGATGACCTGGATATTGCCAGGAACATCAAGAAGCTGCAAAATGCTGAATTTCCCATTAGGTTTAATGCAGCGTGCAAAAAACATCTGTTTATTTGGAGATACAATTTCGGTAACCCTGCCAAACAATGTGCCATGCCGTATATCAGTTAGCTGTACTTTCACTTGGTCCTTATTGCGTGCATGGTTTACATCTTCACGGAAAATGTGCACTTCAATATCGTCATTTATATATACCACACCGTGGCCTTTTTTATTATGAATAAAAGTGCCAGTAAAAGTAAAAGGCTGAGCAATTTTAAATTTACCCTTTTGCTTTGTCAGAAAACCATAGTGGAAAAGAGTGGCAATAGTGTTTTGTACACGGTTGGCAGTTTTCTGAGTTTCTCGTTGTGTGGTTTTGCTTTTTTTTGGTTTTTTACTTTTTGTCTTTGTGAGCAATACTGTGGCTACAATATCCTGAGGTGTAAAATAACCTTTTTGTTTTTCAATTGTTTGTAAAATACGCGATGATGTTTTAGACATGGTATGTTAAGCTTTAATATCGATTATGTTTGGATTCATAAAGTTCTTTAATTTTTTTAATTTCGTTTTGTTTTTCCTGTATTTTTGCTTTATAATCATTAATGGTGGCGACAGCTCCGGAAATAAACTCATCTGTGTTAGATAAAAGTTTGCCACTTGACACTGAGTCATACACATACTTGCCTGTATTTAAATATATCTCTTTAATGGAATGTTCCAACTTTTTTATCTCCATTGTAATTCGTGCTATTTGAGCCAGTTCTTCGGTTTTATCTAAAAATCGTTCGCTGAAATTGAGCAATGATTCGCCAGCATCTTTAAGAAATCCCATGTTTACCCTCGGATATTAAAGATAATAAAGTTTAAATATAAATAAATATTAAAATAAAGTCAATATCTTTTAAAATGCAATTGATTCTCCAATGTAAATGCTTATACGGTGTGTATAGTGGTGTACTATGGGGTCAGAGCCAGAAGAAACCGTATAGAATCTAAAACCACGAATATCGCCTATCCCCAACTGATACGATACTCCAATGGTTGTCCACATGCTTTTTGCTTTTATTGTATCGTTTTGTAAGGGATTTAAATCATTGCCAAACGAAAAGCTTAATGTTGCTCCATAGTAGTCATTTTTTTCATCATTTTCGGAAGTCTGTGTTACTGTATTTTTTTGGCTGAAGTCAGTAAAAAAGCCGGTTCTTACTATTACATCATCATGTATATATATTTCCAAACCAACTTTGCCATTTAAGACTTTTTTTGGATAATCTGGATTTGTATAGTGCATGATCCCTTCACATGTAAATGACCATTTACCTTCACGTGTGTATCCATAACCCAGTGAGATATATGCAGGAACTATCTTAAAGCGAAAATTATCTTCTACTGTTGTACTTTCAGAACTGTTGGAAGGAAAGATGGGGCCAACCTGTTGAGTTGTCATCTTTTCTTTTCTTGATGCGTATACTCTGTATACAGGCGAACGGTAGTATGCACCAAGATGATGATGGGGAGTCAACAAATATTGCATACCAACACCACCAAATGAAGTCATTGCAGTTAGCTCATTATCAATAATCATTGCAATTTCACTTTGATTAGTTCCACCGGGGTCAAGATATGCAGAAATATTTGCCCCACCTTTGCCTTGAAAATACCCTAATGCTGCTGTTAATCCTGCATTGAGATTATTGCTGATTTTTAAACCATATCCTGCTATGCCATAGTATGCTTTCGTGTTGATTCTATACGTAGCATTAAGATCAACATTCATGACACTACCAGTTGCTCTCCCTGCTATAGTAGCCTGAATTGCATCCTGCATTGGAACAAACAATCCGTATGCAATAACATCATTGCCTATCCAATTAACTCTGCGTGCATATGCAACGCTTGTAGGAATAACTGAAATATCAGTTTCTTTCAAGTCTAGGCTTTGATATTTGCCTGCTTGCTCTTCAATTTGCCAGTATTGTGGTGAGTTGCGTGTTAAGTAGCTATACGTATTAACCGAAAGATTTAATTTACTATCAATAATGTTGGCTAAACCTGCAGGGTTATACCATAACGCAGCTCCGTCATTAGCTAATGCACAATATGCACCACCAAGCCCGGCTGCTCTTTCGCCAATTAAATGCTGGTAATTGTTGTAGTTTTCAAGAAAACAGAAGCCATTGGAATATATAAAAATCACTACCAATGTAGCAGTAATTTTTTGTAACATTGCAAACCTCCAGAATATTTGGATGTATTTATTTTTTTACAATATAATCCCAAACGGGGTATATAAAAAGAGAAAAAGTATAAAATATAAAAATATCTTGACAAAATAAGTATGAAAAAATTATTATCAGAATAATCAGTAAATGCAGAAATATCAGAAAAACAAGAGTAATCATATGAATACATCAGAATGTTGCACTTCATCCACATGTTCAATTGAGGCGATAGTGACTGTTGATGAACGTGGACAGGTAGTATTGCCGAAAGAATTGCGAGATAAATTTGGGGTCAAAGCAGGAGATAAATTTATTGTGGCATCGTTGATGAACGATGCTTCGTTGTGTTGCATCGCCTTAATTAAAGCCGATTCTTTAAATTCAGTTATAGTTGAGCAGATAGCTCCTGTAGTAAGTGGAGTGCGAAAATAATATGTGTCAAACTGTTTGGTTACCGCTCTAATACGTAAATGCGAAGAAAATAGTCTTGGATGAGATGATAAAGCATACGGTGATGAAGAATCTATTTTTAGGTTTGAGATTCTTCGCTTTGCTCAGAATGACATATGCTTATTATTCAGAATAATACATGATTATTATTCACAATGGCATTGATAGCTGATTTAGTATGATATTTGCAATACATTTGAAATGGCAAACTAAGTTTATATTTTCAAAATGTGTTATCATCATTTTTTAGGAAAAATACTATGGAATCAAATGAAAAAATTAAAAAGATAGTAAAACAAAATTATGGCAGTATAGCATTACTAAAAACTTCCTGTTGTTCAGGGAGTAGTTGCTGTACCCCAGCTGACGTAGCAACAAAAATTGGCTATAGTGAAAATGAATTAGCTGAACTTGATTCAGCTAATTTGGGGTTGGGATGCGGCAATCCAAATGCAATAGCTACTCTTAAAGAAGGTGAGGTGGTGCTTGATCTTGGCAGTGGTGCGGGTATTGATTGTTTTCTAGCATCACGAAAAGTTGGTTCAACAGGGAAAGTTATTGGAATTGATATGACACCGGAAATGATTGCACTTGCTAAAGAGAATGCACAAAAATTAAATATTACCAATGTTGAATTTATTTTAGGTGATATAGAAGACCTGCCAGTTGAAAATGATTCGATTGATGTAATACTATCCAATTGTGTTATAAATTTGGCTCCGGACAAAGAAAAAGTATTTAATGAAGCATACAGAGTATTAAAGAATCATGGAAGGCTTGTAGTATCAGATATAGTGCTGGAAGGTACGCTTCCTAATCAAATAAAAAATTCAATTGATGCGTATGTAAGCTGCATTGCAGGTGCAATCCAAAAAGAGGAGTATATTTCATTACTGTATAAAGCTGGATTTACTCATGTTGAAATTGTAAAAGAATATAGTTATAGCACTATATTTGAAAATGAAGAATTGTGTAGTCATAACGTATCTAATACAGATTATGCAAAGTATAAAGATGTTGTGAAAAGTATAAGTATAATTGCATGGAAATAGAAAAATAATAAATTTCCTTGATTTTTAACTATAAGCTTAATTAAATACCAATTTATTGACTAAATATATACATATAAGGTGGCACGCCAATGAAAGAAGGATATGTAGTCCCTACTATTGAAAAAATAGCATATGGCCTTGGGGATCTAGCAATTAATATTGCCTATACTACTATCGGCTTTTATTTTTTGTTCTTTTTGGTTAATGTTGCAGGATTACCTCCACAGTGGGCTGGAATTATTTTCTTTTTAGCCCGTGCATGGGATGCAATAACCGACCCGCTTATGGGAATGATATCTGACCGTACTGTATCCAAATATGGAAGGCGAAGGGTCTATTTTTTGTTTGGCTGCATTCCGTTTGGAATAATGTTTATGCTAATCTGGCTGGTACCTTCATTTAACCATCTTATGATGTTTGGATATTATACTGCAATAGCAATCCTGTTTAATACTGCGTTCACAGTGGTGGCTGTTCCCTATAATGCCCTGATGCCGGAGCTATCGCAAAACTATGACGAACGTACAAGTATATCCGGGTATCGTATGTCACTTTCATTTGTTGGCAATCTTGTTGCTGCTGTTGGAGTATCTGTAATTGTTGATGTTGTCTTCAAAGGCAAAGAACAGTATACTACAAGCTATCCTGTTATGGGTGTTGTTTTTGGTATCATTATCATTATTTTAATTTTCATCACCTTTGTGGGAACAAAGGAACGTGTCAAGTCACAAGCGTTACTCCATGAAGGGCTTTTCAAGACATTTAAAGCTGTATTGAGTTTACGGGAATTCAGGATACTGCTGGGAATGTTTTTATTCAATATGATTGGGTTTGACCTTATACAAGCATTATTTATATTCTTTTTAAAAGATGTCATTTTAATTTCTGAAGATATGACATTCGTTGTAATGGGCATTCCGCTTATTATTGCGGTGATGTCAGCTCCACTGTGGATTTATGTTTCAGATAAATTAGATAAACGCAGGGCATATATAGTTGCTGCAGTGTATTTTACGCTATCGCTATTGTTATGCCTGATAGCTCCGGTAGGGAGTCTTTGGTTTGTAATAGCAATTGGTGTGCTGGCAGGAGTAGGCATTTCAGCATCACAGATTATTCCATTTTCCATGATTCCTGATGTCATTGAATATGATGAATACAAAAACGGCGTACGTCGGGAAGGAGCTTTTTATGGCATTACTACTTTTTTGTATAAAGTGGCATCAGCGTCAGCAATTGCGGTTGCATCAGCAATACTGGGTTATTTTGGCTACATTGAAAACAGTATAGCAGCGCAGCCACAATCTGCAATTCACGCTATTCGCTATATGATGGCGTTTGCACCGGGTATATGTTTTTTGGTTTCAGTGTATTTTGTTTCAATTCTTCCTATTACTAGGGAGGGGTTTGATGAAATAAAAAGAGCACTGGAGCAACGAAAAACAGGTTCCATATAAATTAATTAAGGCCAGAATGGCCAAAAGCATATTGCCGGTCAAAATCAAAGTGACAGTGGTGAAATTCAATAAATGAGAGGAAATTGTATGAGATATTCAGCAATATTGATATCAGTAATTGTATTAAATATAGTACTGTTATCGGGTTGTGCCCGTAAAGAAAAGGGAAGGTATTATAATGATGAATATGGTTTTTCGATCGTTTTTCCAAAATATTGGGAAATCCAGCAAAAGGAAATGGGTGCAGTGGTGATTGCGTTAAGCCCTGAAGAAGGGAGCAAGGATGATTTCAGGGAAAATGTTGCCATAACTGTAGAAAATATGACAGACAATGTAACACTGGAACAATATTTTGAGCTATCGCAAAAAAATCTTAAAAATTATTCAAAAGATTACAAGCTATTGTATAAAAATACTACCTGGCTTGCTAAAAAACCTGCCATGATTTTAGGTTTTACATACTCAATGAGTGGTCTCAAATTGAAGGTGTTACAGTATTATTGCCTCAATAACAGTAAAGCATATGTAATAACCTGTACAGCACTGCCGCATTCATTTGGCCGTTATGAAGAATCATTTTTAAAGATAGTGAGGTCTTTTCGTTTTGAAAAGAAATAATGTAAACATCACATTATTTTGAATGTATTGTGCATAAATTATTTATTGAAGAAACAGGAATAATAATATCTCCAAGATCTAAAAAAGCATTTATCAAGCTTATATGTGTAAATGCAGATATATCATTGACTGTGATGTATGCTTCTTTGATTTTTCCTTCATCAATGAGTTTGGCGCGTTTTGTGCCTGCAAGAAGCGGCGTTTTTGGGGTAAACCACATGCTGCCATCATACAGGGCTACATTTGCTGAAGAGCTATCGGTAACTAACCCCCTTTTTATAATTAAAATATCGTCGGCATTTCCACGTTGTTCAAATAGCTGCGTTATCCGTGATCTATCTGCATATTTATAGGGGTAATCTATAGTATCGTCTACTATAATTGTTACTGTGGATATAGATTTTCTTTTATACAATTCATATTCAATTTTTTTTACTGTTGCATTGTAATACACCCGTATTTTCCAGATACCTTGCGTTGCATAATCAGGTACAGTAATGTAATCGCTGATAGTCAGTGTATCATTGCAGCCAAATAAATCGTATCGGCTTTTATTCATTCGGACAGTGTGATAGTGAATATTTTTTATTTCACCATCAACGCAGCATAGCGATTCAATTAACAGGGACATAGACTTTTTCAACCATTTCATTGTATTCTTGAACTGGATTGCTGTAAACAGTTATACCGCCACCACTTTTATACACCAACCCAGAATTTTGTTCAATAAACCGTATCATAACTGCACTCAATACGTTTGTGCCGTCAAAATAACCAAAAACCCCCGTATAATATCCTCTTTGGTATATTTCAGCTTCCTTTAGGATTTCAACTGTTTTTTTCTTGGGTGCACCGGTTACCGAACCTGCGGGCAACAGTGTTGCAAAGATATCACCAAGGTGTTGATGGTAATTGGCAAAAAGAGTTCCCTTTATTTTTGAACTTGTTTGTATCAATTCTTTTGTATGTGTCTTTACGGTGCTGCAATATCTGAATTTTTCAACAGTAACATTATATGATACTTTTGCTAAATCATTTCTGAGTAAATCAACTACCGTGATATGTTCAGCAAATTCCTTGTGATCATTGAGTAAAATATTTTTGGCATTAGGTATATGTGCATCAATAGTTCCTTTCATTGGAAATGTATAGATAGTACCTTGAGCGATAGTTACAAATGCCTCGGGCGAAAAGACAACAAATTCGTCATTAAATAACAATTTGTATGGTGCATTGCTGTGAATAAATAGTTCGTAGAGCGAATAATTTGTAATAATTGGAGTGGGAAATGTGAGATTAGCTAAATAGGAGTTGCCTTCTTTAAGGTGTTGCTGTACACAATTGAATGCATGTAAATATTCGTTGAATGGTACAGGAAATCTTTCAAAGTAAAGTTTTGAAGAAGTTAGTGTTTTTTGTGATGTATTTGTGTATTCATTAAAGGAGAATAGTATTGTATCAGGTACACTGTGTATTGGACAAATAAACGGTCGTTGGCCAAGGTAATCAATAACAAAAAGAAATGGAATGCAGCGCTTGCCGTAATAATTCATAGGCTCAAGGGCAGCAGGGTCAATTATATAACTATCGTATTGTAATTTTGTTACAAGTGCATCATCTATTTGCATAGCAGTATACACATCCAAACTTACAGGTGTTATATGTTCCAATGTCAATACTTTTTGCACAAAGGCAGTGTGGGCGCTGATGCAAATCCTTTGCAAACATTTTATCTGTTTTTATAATTTGCTGTATGAGCTGTGCATCAATACAGGCTCCATTAGGAATACCAAAGCGCGATATATCGCTGCAGCAGGTTTGTATGTGCATATCGTATTTGGCAGCAATAGCACCCAATGATGAAAAAAATGTGTATAAGTCATCATTGTTAAAAATATCAAAAGGATTAAATAGTATTGCATATTCTTTATGCAGAGCAAACCTGCGTTGAACTTTTTTATATGGTTCCATTATGCTTATAATTGCTCTTTGAGTGAAACCGGATAACTGTTTTGCAATGTTTTCAAAATTGTGCAGGTGAAAATCAAAATCAAGGTCCTTGGAAAAAATTATTGGGTCATACCGCCACACCATCTTATGAGTGCCAATCCTTCTACTTAATGTTGTAAATATATGTATTGTGTCTGTTAGCTTAGGGGCATTAGGTTCAAGCCATCTGGGATAACCGGTAATTGTATAGAGGAACATATATTCATAATTCATACGGTCTAATTCATCTAAATGGTTTAGTAATGGTGCTGGGAATCGAGTCCAGAATACAATGATATCTACATCCTCAGGCAAAAGCAAGACTTCTTTACTCTGTGCGGGATTAAATGGATTTTTTACCGTACATGTGCCTTTTTGTAAGCAATTGATAAACCACTGTGAATAAAATGCAGGGATATCAGTTCGTCGGCTTGCACTTATTATCATAGTAACTATCGCCGGTATTAATTATACTAAGTAGCCTTCATGAATTAAAGCTTCTTTAATTACACTGTCAATATCAACTTTTTTAAACACAGATAAAAAAATCTTTTGAGGAGAAGAATAAAATGTCATGGTTTCTTTTGTAACAGGATGACTAAATTGTAAATAGATAGCGTGAAGGGCAATGGCAGATTCATTAGTTATTCTTTCACCTCCATATTTTGTATCATTGAGTATTGGCATTTTTAGGTTAGACAGCTGTGAACGTATCTGATGCTTTTTGCCCGTATACAGTTGTATGAGTACAAGCGAATATTCTTGTTGGGTATGAATACGCTTATATTTTAACGAAGCATGCATACCACTGTTTTCATTGTTATTAACAAGCGTTTTATCGTGTACTCTAATAAGCCTGTCATACACTGTGTGCCAATTGTTATCAGTGGAAGTAGGAGTTTTGACTGCAGCACAATATAACTTGATTACATCATGGCTCCTGAATTGAGCTGATACACGTGAAGCAGCCTTTGATGTTTTTGCATAAACAATAAGCCCTGCAACCTGCTTATCAAGCCTGTGAACTAGACCTAAAAAAACATTACCCGGTTTATTATATGTTATTTTGATGTATTCCTTAATAATTTCCAGCAATGATTCAGAATTAGTGTAATCCTTTTGACATAATAGCCCATAAGGTTTTTCAACCACAATAATATGATTGTCTTCGTATATTATAGGTATATTTCTATAGATTTTCATGATAATGGTGATATATTAAAAGTATGATTTACACACTATAGTAGCACTAACTATTGAAATGCAATATTTTTAATGGCTGGATGCGTCTGCTCAAAACTAATGAAAATAGTTACCAATGTCATTCTGAGCGTAGCGAAGAATCTAAATTTTATATATCTAATATTCTTTTAGTCAATTCTTTTCTTCACAACGACATAATTAAATACTATTATAAATAAGGAACACTTAATGCAAAAACATGAACATAAAGGAAAATCAAGCAGTGCATATATCAATGCAGAAGAAGTCATTGCAAAGCTACCGCTTGTAAATGGGATGCATATTCTTGATGCTGGATGTGGTGATGGTTATTTTTCAGTTGCTCTTTCAAAACAGTTTCCTGATTCAACAATATATGCTCTAGATTATAATGAGGAATCAATCACTACATTATCTGATTTTGCCAGGGATAATAATTACAACAATCTAAAACCAGTAGTTGGTGATATTACAAAAGATATTCCTTTCAAGACTGATGCAATCATTATGGTAAATGTATTGCATGGTCTGGTATATAATCATGAAATTGATATTACAATGCATAACATAGTAAAATCTTTGCAAAAAGATGGATTTTTGGTAATTATTGATTTTTATAAACGCGAAGGTATCCCCGGTCCATCCATGGATGTCAAATTATCCGTTGATCAGACTACAGCAACACTATACCAGTGTGGATTTAAAATTATAAATATTTTTCCTGCCGGACAATATCACTACGCCGTTGTAGCAAAGATGAAATAATTGCCTTTATATCAAAAAATTATTAAAGAGCCTATTTCTTTAGTTTAAGGAATTTTTGGAATAATTGTGCATTAGTGTCAATAAATGCAATAATATCCTTTATAATTTTCCCTTTGAAGGCATCTTTTCTTACAAGTCTAAAAAATAACTGAGTGGTGTCATTATAAAAAAGCAGAACAGTATTTTTTTCTACAAGAATATGTGCTCCACCGGCAAGCTCGTTGATAATTTCCTGCTGCAGATAAAGTTTTTGTTTTTTATCAGGATAGCTATAAATAGTATTTATTAAACCCTTTTTATTTTGCTGTGCGATAGTTACTGAAATAATTGCATATTGCTGACATAAACTTTCAATAGGATTTTGCATTTGTGGTTTTGCTACCGTTTTTTCTGTTTTTTGAGTAATAGGTTCGGTGGCTTTCTTTTGTTGAGTGATTATTATTGCAACTGAAAGTATGATAAATACTATAACTATCAGAAGATTTTCAAGTGCTAACTTAATTATGAGATTTTTTGGTAATATATAACTATATGCTGTAAAGATCGTATACGGTGAAGAAGTATACACAAAAAAATAGTATTTTGTATTGTTATAATACCGTGTAATTTGCGGAAAAGTTGTAGTTGGCAATAACTTCTTTTGGGAAATATCAGTAATTATAGCATCAAAAACTTTTTGATTGATAACTTTGTCTTTTTTTGCTGCAATAAGAACCCTGAATTCATTATCTGCAATAGCAATAAATGATAATTGCTGAAGGGATTTTACCTGTTCTTCAAGGCATTTAGGTAATTCCTTATCCCCTCGTATGCCCGCTATATTTGTTTTTTGCAGAATTACTTCCAATTGTTTAATAATGGTACTGTTTTCAACAGTAAGAAAACCTATATACTGTGGCTCAAATGAAGAAATCCTATATTTTGAATACATAACAACAGAAGCAAAACATAATATACACATTACAACAATTACTATTGGTTTTTTCATAGTTTTTTTTCAGTCCATTAAGAATGTAAAATATTATTGAGTATAACTGTATTTAATATCGGTGTGTAAGGAACCAATACTAAATACAGTTTAGAATGCTATTTCAGCTGTAAGTATATTGGTGATACATCTATCAGTGGATGTTCATCAAATGTTTTGTTGAGTGCAATGATTGTTTCAATATCACCAACAAGTCTCCCTTTGCCTTTGAATATATATTCATGATCAGGTGCATACATTACAGTGCCCTTCACATCTTTGTGTACTTCTTCTTTGGGTATATAGTCAACAAGAGTAACTGTTTTAGGTAACGATTTTAATAAATTCTTAATCTCATCGCCATACTTTTTGGCATAGCATTCAAAGGTAAATTCAAACGATGCGCTCTCTATTTTTTTAACCGATTTGATGTACCTTTTATTGATGATTGATCCTTCTTGCTGCTTTTTCACGGCAGCTTCAAATTTTTTCCATGATTTAGATTCAATGATAATATGCTGCAACCTTGTTGTTAAGGTTAGCAATTCTTTTATTACTTCAGTAAATGTAATTGCTTTTACGTTTACCTTTTTGCTCAGATAGTAAATAAAACTTTTGCCCGTAGCAAGTTTATATCCTTCAAGCATGCCATACACAAAGTTATAATTACCTTCCAATACCACCTCGTAAAATGTTTTGGCCATACTATCACCTCCTTTTATTAAAATATTAGGAGGGGATAAGGGCAAGAGTGGCTGCCCTTATCCTCTGATAGTATGTTACACAAAAAATATGTATGTTACAAGTATAAAAATTGGAACAAGTATGGGAATTGAATATTTAAACATGTAGCCAAAAAAGCTTGGCATTTTTACACCTGCTTCTTCAGCAATGGATTTTACCATGAAGTTAGGAGCATTGCCAATATAGGTGTTTGCGCCCATGAACACTGCACCTGCTGCAATTGCTTCAAGATAGATGTTATTTTCGGCAATTAGTCTGTGGACAGCTTCAATCTCAGGCATACCTGCATAAAAGCTTCCCAAAGCCGTATTAAAGAAGGTTAAATAGGTAGGAGCATTATCAAGAAAGCTTGATAGAGAACCTGTGGCCCAGAAATAATGAGCTGGTTGTTTGACTGCATTAATTAAAAATGCTAATGCACCATGTTCACCAGCTTTTAAAATTGCAAGAGCAGGTATGATGGTCATAAAAATGCCTGCAAACAGGTATGCAACCTCCTGAATAGGAAACCATGAAAATTCGTTGTCTTTTCGTATTTGCTGAGTGGTGGTTTTGAGTGACAATAGACCCATAATAACAAGTACGGCATCCCTGATGAGGTTTTCTATTGACTGATGTACCCCCAAAATATTTACTTCACCCATCTTCACCAGGCCGCTGAATAAAACGCCGCCAACTACACCAGCTAAGAAGATAAAATTATGCCATCCTTCAATCTTAAGAGCCTGTTTTTCGCCATACTCTTCTTTGGATTTATCTTCTTTCCTGTAGAAATAAGTATCTAAGGCTAAGTAAAGTACTAAAAGCATTGATACTGCAAAACCCCATAC